>CAZNNJ010000195.1:0-8626 GCA_964574305.1 uncultured Rhodospirillales bacterium
CGAAGAGATGTGACCGGTTGGCGGTCACGAAGTGGGGGTGGAGACGCCCGACAAGTGCCTGGAGCTGCCCAAGCAGCTGAATGGCGAGACCGAGCTGGTGGTGTGGACCCAGGTGCTGGGCTCGCTCCGCGATATCGACGCGCTGGAGCGCGGCGCGCCGGACCGGCCGGCCTTCCGTTCCTATGCGCGCGGCCTTCTCACTCCCGTGCTGGCCCGGGTCGGCTGGGACGCCAAGCCGGACGACACGCCCGACGTGGTGCTGCTCCGCTCGAGCCTGATCCGCACGCTGGGCCGGTTCGAGGACCCGGCGGTGGTGGCCGAGGCGCGCAAGCGCTTCGCCGCCTTCGTCGCCGACCGGTCGACGCTTTCGCCCAGCCTGCAGGACGCGGTGCTGAGCGTGGTCGGCTATGGCGCCGACAAGAAGATTTACGACCAGCTGCACGAGCTTGGCCGCAAGGCCGACAGCACCGAGACGCTGCTGCGCTATTACGGCGCGCTGGGCGGCGCGCACGATCCGGCGCTGATCGAGGAGACGGTCGGCATCACCGAGACCGACGAGGTCACTGCCGGCCGGGTCAACCGCTTCATCGGCGCGGCGGCCTATTCCAGCGATAATCCTGAGTTGGTGTGGAAACTGTTCCTCGCCAAGCGCAAGGCCGTGCTGAAGAAGCTGACGCCGATGCAGGCCGCCGGCGTGCTGCCGGCCATCGCCGGCGCCTCTTCCGACCCGGCGATCGGCGAGGAGCTGGGCAAGCTGCCCGAATCCAACGTCTCGTCCGGCGCGAAACGCGACGCCGAAACGGCGATCGAGGACATCGGCTTCAAATCCGCCTTCAAGGCCCGGCTGGTGCCGGCCGTATCCAACTGGCTGAAAGACCAGGCGACGAATTGACCGATATCGTCACTCAAAACGCCTCCCCCCTTGAGGGGGAGGTCGGCAGCGCGTCAGCGCTGACGGGTGGGGGGTTGTCGCAGCATGTCGAGTATCGCCAGCAACACGACTTCTGTGTACAGCAGCACCTCATTGTTCCAGAACCGGATTACGCGGCAGCCTTTCACCTCAAGCCAATCGGTCCGCGTGCTGCTGTCTTCGGCATGCTGGCTCCCATCGACCTCGATGATGAGCTTCGCCTCGGGACAGAAGAAATCGACGATGTAAGGCCCCATAGGGTGCTGGCATCGAAAGCGGAAACCATCGAGCTGCTTTCCACGCAAGCGGGACCAGAGGCGCTTTTCAGCGTCCGTCAGGTTCGACCGGAGAGCACGGGCAAACGTCGATGGCATTGGGCGCACTCTGACAGCGAGCGCGCGGCGAGAATACCCCCCACCCGGCGTCGCTGCGCGCCACCGACCTCCCCCTCGAGGGCCCCTCGAGGGGGGAGGCGTTTCTTACGGACATTCGTTAAATGACTGCAGTTACCAACCCCACAAAAACCGGCGAACCCGCCACTTTCCTCGGCCATCCGCGAGGGCTGTTCTACCTGTTCTCGACCGAGCTGTGGGAGCGTTATGCCTATTACGGCATGCTGTCGCTGCTGACCATCTACATGGTCAACCACCTGTTCCAGCCTGGCCATGTCGAGCACGTGCTCGGCTATTACCGCCTGAAGGCGACGGTCGAATCGGTGTTCGGTCCGCTGACGAGCCAGGGCTTCGCCTCGCAGGTCTACGGCATCTATGGCTTCCTGGTTTATTTCGCCCCGCTGCTGGGCGGCATCGTCGCCGATCAGGTGCTGGGGCAGCGCAAGGCGGTGCTGGTCGGCGCCGTCCTGCTGTCCGCCGGCTATTTCATGATGAGCGTCGAGGCGCTGTTCTTCTTCTCGATCCCGATGGTGTTCCTCGGCAATGGCCTGTTCAAGCCGAACATCTCGACCCAGGTCGGCAATCTCTACGAGCATGGCGACCCGCGGCATGACCGCGCCTTCTCGATCTTCTATGTCGGCATCAATATCGGCGGCGTACTGGGGCCGTTCATCTGCGGCTCGCTGGGCGAGGACGTCGCCTGGGCCTACGGCTTCATCGCTGCCGGCGTCGGCATCGCCGGCGGCGCGCTCATCTATCTCTACGGCCTGCGCCACCTGCCGCAGGACGCGCTGACCAAGAAGCGCGCCGAGAAGGTCGAGCATAAACCGTTCACCGGCATGGAATGGAAAAGGGTCGGCGCGCTGCTGCTGCTGTCGCTGCTCAACGCGTTCTTCTGGGGCGTCTGGTACTTGCAGTTCAATATCATGACCCTGTGGGCGGACAAGAATACCGAGCGCCATATCGGACTGTTCGACTTCACCATTCCGGTCACCTGGTTCCAGATGGTGAACGGCATCTTCATCTTCGCCTTGACGCCGCTGGTCACCACGCTGTGGGCACGGCAGGCCGCGCGCGGCCGCGAACCCAACTCGGCCGCCAAGATGGGGATCGGCGGCATCCTGCTCGGCCTGTCCTTCCTGTTCATGCTGGCGGCCGTCGCCAGCCTGGATGCGGAGGGAAAGACCGGCATGCTGTGGCTGATCGTCTTCTACGCGATATACACCGCCGGCGAGCTCTATTTCTCGCCCATCGGGCTGGCGCTGGTGACCAAGGTGGCGCCGAAGCGGATCGTGTCGATGATGATGGGCTTCTGGCTGCTGTCCTACGCGCTCGGCAATTTCGCCGCCGGCTGGCTCGGCAGCTATTGGCAGAAGATGTCGATGAGCAGCTTCTTCCTGCTTTCCGCCGCGATTCCGATCGCCGCCGGAATCGTTGTTCTGTTGCTTAGCCGGCGCTTGCGGCCGATTATCGAATAGGATTTGCTCCAAGAGATTCGTCATTGCGAGAGCAGCGAAGCAATCCAGAGCCTCATCGACCGCCGCAGGGCTGACGGCCCTGGATTGCTTCGTCGCTTTGCTCCTCGCAATGACGCGTTCATGAGGGATTTAAACATGCTGCGTCACCTCGCCGGCCTTTCCCCCGCCCTCTGCGCCGCCGCCCTGCTGCTGGCGCCGTCGTTCGCCCGGGCGGACGAGGGGATGTGGACCTTCAACAATTTCCCCTCTGCCAAGGTCGGCCAGGCCTATGGTTTCTCGCCCGACCAGAAGTGGCTGGACCATGTGCGCCTGTCGTCGATCCGGCTGGCGCGGGGGTGCTCAGCCAGCCTGGTGTCGAAGGACGGGCTGGTGATGACCAACCATCACTGCGCCCATAGCTGCATCGAACAGCTGTCGACCGACCAGCGCGACTATGTCCAGACCGGCTTCTACGCCAAGGAAGGGAAGGATGAGGTCAAGTGCCCCGACATGGAGGCCAACCAGTTGACCGAGATCAGCGACGTTACCGAGCGGGTGAAGGCGGCCATCGCCGGCAAGGACGGCAAGGCCTTCTCCGACGCGCTCAAGGCGGTCGAGGCCGACATCGCCAAGGAATGCGTCGGCGGCAAGGGCGACACGGTGCGCTGCGACGTCGTCGATCTCTATCACGGCGGCATCTACAATCTGTACAAATACCGCCGCTATCAGGACCTCCGGCTGGTCTTCGCGCCGGAATTCGCCATCGCCTTCTTCGGCGGCGATCCGGATAATTTCGAGTTCCCGCGCTATGACCTGGATGTCAGCTTCGTGCGCATCTACGACCAGGGCAAGCCGCTCGATTCCAGCGCCAACTACCTGCCCTTCGCCAAGGAGGACGCCAAGGACGGCGACCTCACCTTCGTCTCCGGCCATCCCGGCAACACCGATCGCCTGGATACGGTGGCGGAGCTTGAATATGCCCGCGACGTGAAGATTCCGAGCTCGGTCTTCTACTTGGCGGAGCTGCGCGGCGTGCTGGAGCAATTCAGCGAGCAAGGGCCGGGGCAGCGCCGCATCGCCGATTCCAAGCTGTTCTATACGATGAATTCCTACAAGGCGCTGAAGGGCCAGTTCGAGGCGCTGAGCGACCCCGGCTTCATGAAGTCGAAGCATGACGACGAGGCCGTGCTGAAGGCCAAGGTCGAGGCCGATCCGCAGATGAAGACGGATTACGGCGCGGCCTGGGACAACATCAAGGGCGCGGTCGAGCACGCCAAGCTGATCCGCGACCGCTATAACATGCTGGAGACCAGCCGGGGCTTCGATTCCGACCTGTTCCGCGACGCCCGCATCCTGGTCCGCTATGCCGCCGAGTCCGGCAAGCCGGACAATCAGCGGCTGCGCGAATATACCGACGCCAACTTCCCGGCGCTGAAGCAGAGCCTGCTGTCGCCGGCCCCGATCTATCCCGAGTTCGAGAAGGTGACGCTGCGCTTCGGGCTTACCATGGTGCAGCGCCTGCTGGGGCCTGACGATCCGACGGCGAAGACCATATTCGGCGCCAAATCCCCGGCCGACCTGGCGGCGGATCTGGTCGAAAAGACGGCGCTGAAGGATCTCAATGTCCGCAAGAAGCTGCTGGAGGGCGGCGCGGCGGCGATCGAGGCGTCGAAGGACCCGATGATCCAATTCGCCAGGCTGGTCGATGCCGAGGCCCGCGCCGTGCGCAAGGACTTCGAGGACAATGTCGACGCGCCGCAGGTGAAGAATTCGGGCCTGCTCGCCCAGGCCCGCTTCAAGCTCTACGGCACCTCGGTCGACCCGGACGCGACCTTCACGCTCCGCCTCTCCTACGGCTCGGTCAAAGGCTATGACCAGAAGGGTGGCCATGTCGCGCCCTCCACCTTGATGAGCGGCACCTTCGACCGGGCGACCGGGGCGACGCCGTTCAAGCTGCCGGACAGCTGGCTGGCGGCAAAGTCCAAGATCAGCCCGGCGCAGAAGTTCAATTTCTGCACCACCAACGACATCATCGGCGGCAATTCCGGGTCGCCAGTGGTCAACGGACAAGCCGAGGTGGTTGGCCTGATCTTCGACGGCAACATCCAGTCGCTGGGCGGCGATTTCGGCTATGACGGGTTGGTCAACCGCGCCGTGGCGGTGAATAGCGGCGCGCTCAAAGAAGCGCTGGCCAAGATCTATCACGCCGACCGCGTGGTGACTGAGCTGTCGCGGTGAAGGGGCTGTCGCGATAGAGGAGCAGCAACTGGGCTGGCTGGCTGAGGTCGGCGTCTTCTTCACGCCCTATGCATGGGCCGGCCACATCCTGATCGCCGCCGCGATGCAGGCTCTGGTCGCCGTCGGACTGGAGGCGGCGCGGATCAGGCGGGCCTGGTGGTTCGGCGCGGCGGTCGCCATCGGCTATGCCTGGTCGCGGGAGAAGACCGAGTTCGAGTTCGCGCTGAAATACGCCGCCCACGGACATAGCGTCGGCCCCTACTGGTATCGCGGCTTCGTGCCGCTCGAATGGGACCTGGCCAGCCAATGGCAGTTCTATGCTCCGGCGATCGCTGTCATCGCGATCGCCTGGGCCGTGGAGAGGAGGCGCAATGTCAGGACATGAAGGCGGCTGCCTGTGCGGCAAGGTGCGGTTCCGGGTCACCGAGCCGGCCATCGACAAGGGCTATTGCCATTGCCGCATGTGCCAGAAGAATTCCGGCGCCCCGGTCGTCGCCTGGGCGGCCTTCCCGGCGGGCAGCTTCTCGTGGATCGGGGAAGCGCCGGCGACGTACCGGTCCTCCCCCCAGGCGCGGCGGCAGTTCTGCCCGCATTGCGGCAGCTATATGGTCTTCGTGAGCGACCGCTTCCCCGACGAGGTCAGCGTCAACACCGTCTCCTTCGACGATCCCGAAGCCTTCCCGCCGGACATGCATATCTTCGTGTCCACCCGGATTTCCTGGCTCCATCTGGCGGACGGGCTGCCGGAGCATGAGAGTTATCGCACGCCCGTCGACGTCGGATAGCTCGCGCCATCCAGCAGCTTCACTTCGACCGCATCGAGATCGATGTCGAGCAGCCGCGCATTCACGCCCATACGGTCGACCGGCGGATCGGTGATGCTTTCCCAGTGGGTGGTGCAGCCGCAGGTGGCACAGCGGCGAAAGGCGATGGATTTGTCGTCCCAGCTATAGGCATCGGTCGCGCCCGGCGCATGGGTCAGCGTGACCTGGGCCGGCTTGTAGTAGGCCCAGAGCGTGCCAAGCCGGCGGCAGATCGAGCAGTTGCATGAGGTGACGATCGCGGGCGCCTCGGCAACCGCGACGCGGACCGCGCCGCAGTGACAGGAGCCGGTGATCATGCCGGCCCCGCCGGAGTTAATCGGAGGCGCAGTCCTTGCACAGGCCGCGAAGCTCGATCGTCTGTTGCTGGAGCGTGAAGCCGTGCGCCTTGGCCTTGTCGCGGAGCATGTCCGAGACCGTCTCGTCGGCCAGCTCTTCGGTCTTGCCGCAATCGGAGCAGATCAGGAACTGCCCCTCATGCTCGTGCTCGTGCTGGGTGCAGGCGACGAAGGCGTTGAGCGACTCGATCCGGTGGACGAGGCCCTTGCCCTGGAGGAAATTCAGCGCGCGATAGACGGTCGGCGGCATGACCCGCGTTCCCTTGTCCTGCATCGCTTCCAGCAGGCGATAGGCGCCCACCGGCTGTCCCGCCTTGATCACCAGCTCGAACACCTTGCGGCGTGTCTCGGTCAGGCCGCCGACGTGATCCGTGTCGGCGTGGGTCATCTTGCCGGGCAGAGTGGTGGAGCGATTTCTCATGGACTTCTCCTTTGCTTGGGTAGCTTAACTCCAGCTTGAGCCAACTTAAAAGCTTTTACTGATCCCGGCGTAGAACGCCCTACGCCGGCCGAATTGCGGCGCGCCGACCCCGACCCCGGTGCCGTCGCGAATCTCGTAGCTCTCGTCGAACAGGTTGACGATGTCGAAGCGGACCGTCGTGCCGGCAAAGTCCCCGTCCGTCTCGATATCCTGGGCGATACCGATATTGACCTGGGTATAGGCGGGCAGCTTCTCGCCGTTAGGCTCGACCGCGGGGGCGTCGGGACTGCGGCGCAGTCCGCTGCCGAAGATCAGATCCAGGCTGGTGCGCAGCTGGCCCAGCCCGTCGGTGAAGGCGAACGATCCGCCGCCCGAGATCGTCCAGGCCTGGTCGTGGTCGGTATAGATCGCGTGGCTGCGGATATAGTCCAGCTCGTCGGCGGCGAAGAAGAACTGGCTGGAAACGATGTCCTTCGCCTTCTCCTGCCCATAGGCGACGTTGGCATAGAGGCTGAGCGGGCCGTTATGGTACGAGCTGGTCGCCTCGATGCCGTAGGCGCGGCCATAGCGGTAATTGAAGGGCGAGACCACCAGCGACTCGCCGAACTGCCCCTCGTCCAGCAGGTTGCGCTTCATCTTGTAGTAGGTGTCCAAACCCAGATCGAGGCCGGGGAGGACGGTGCGCAGGATGCCGGCGTCGAGATAATGCTCGCGCTCGGCCTTGACCGCTCCATAGGGTCTCGGAACCGCAGGCTGCTTGGTCGTATTGGCGAATTTGTCGATCGACTGAGCGGCGACCAGCTCCTGCGGCGGCGGGGTAAAGTCCCGGGCATAGCCGACATGGATCGTGGTGTCCTCGTCAGGCTTCCACACCAGGTTGATGCGCGGGCTGATCTGGTTCTCGTTGGTATAGGCGTTCACGATGTCGAAGCGCCCGCCGAAATTCAGCGTCACCGTATCGCTGATCGCCCATTCGTCCTGCAGATAGAGGCCATAGAGATAGCCGGTCTTGCCGTTCTGGTCATAGATGCTGACCGGGACGAACGGGCGGGCCTGGCTTCCATCAGGATTGGTTCGAAAGACGTCCGACGTCACCTGCGAGATCGTCCGCTCCACCGAGAAGAACGTGCCGAAACGCAGCGTGTGATCGTCGGTCAGCTTGTAGCTGGCGTCGGACTGGATGCCGGACGACCAGCTGGAGAGTTGCGAGCGGTCGGCGAACCCGTTGAAGACCAGGTCGCCCACCGGGTCGGGCGAGAACTTGGTTTCCGAATAGCGGGTGAAGGGCGCGATCTGATAGTCCAGCCGATCGCCCGAAGACATCTGCAGCGCGACGATCGCGTAGTGGTTGATCTCGCGCTGGTTCTGGTTGAGGTCGGCCGAGTTGAAGCTGGAGACGCCATCAAGTTTGAATCTCCCCTTCTGGCCCGGGTTGTTGGGAATCTGGAAGAACCCGATCGAGGTGCCCAGCATCGCCGAGACCCGTGTATCGCTGGTCGGGATGTAGGACAGATAGGCGAAGCCGTGGAACTGGGTCGTGTGGTCGTGAATCGGATCGTGGCTGGCGGTCGGGTTCTCGACGCCCAGATCGTCCTCCAGATAGCTGCCCGACACATAATAATTGAACGCGCCGGATGCGCCGCTGGCGGTGAAGGACGGCTGGAACTCGCCGTGGCTGCCGCCATAGAGGCTGACCTCGCCGCCCTGGTCGAAGGCGCCGCTCTTGGTCACGATGTCGACAACGCCCGAGGTGCGATAGCCGTACTGCGCCGGCAGGGTGCCTGTGACGAGATCGATCGATTCGGCGAAGCGCGGGTCGAGCGCCTGGCCGAAGCCCGAGATGCCCTCCGGCAGGATGATGCCGTTGATGCGGTATTGCAGGTTGGCGTGCTCGTTGCGGATATGGAGCTGGCCATAGCTGTCCTGGCTGACGCCCGGCGCCTGCAGCAGCACCTGGTTGAAGCTGGTATCGACGCCCTGCGGCGTATTCTCGATCGCCTTGCGGTCGATCACGTAATCGCTGGCACCGAGGCTGGGGGCGATGGCGTC
>CAZNNJ010000196.1:0-4638 GCA_964574305.1 uncultured Rhodospirillales bacterium
CCGCCTTTGCCCCGCCGCTGGTGGTGGTCGGCGTCAAGACCGATTCCGGCGCCTATGCGACGATCAAGGCGGCGAAGGCGTTCGCGCTCAACATGCTGGGCAAGGACGGCAAGGGCCTCGCCTTCACCTTCTTCAAGCCGGCGCAGCTGGCCGACGGCAAGATTTCGGGCCAGGCCTTCACCAAAGGCCAGACCGGCGCGCCGATCCTGGAGGCGGCCATCGGCGCGGTCGAATGCACCGTAAAGTCCATCGTCGAGGAGGGCGACCACCATATCGTCGTCGGCGAGGTGGTGGAGGCCTATCTGCCCAAGCCGCTGAGCGGGCGACCGGATGCCGCGATCCTGGAGATGAAGGATCTGGGCGACACTGTCTTTTACGGGGGTTAGAAATCCAAAGCGGCAGCCATGCGTCCCGCGCCCCTTGGCAAGGGCGCATGGCTGTGTCAGGGGTTTCTTTCGCCAGCATATTTCGCATGACCAGAGATACAGTACCGTGACGGCACCCCGTCGACTGCTTCGGACGTTCGACAACCAGACCGGCCGCAACGTGTTCTACCGCGCGGCGATCCACCCGATGACTGCGCCGCTGACCGCCCGGCTGATCGAGACGGTCGCCGCGGCCGACAGCGTCGCGGTCTATGACCCAGCCGGCTATTTCACCGACCTGGCGGCGATGCACGACCTTGGCGGCTGGAAGATCGAAGGCGTCTATGTCCAGCGGATCGAGGAAGTGGGCCAGAACCGCGCCGGCTTCACGGCCCGTGCGCTGACCGAGATCGCCGACAGTCCAGCATCGCTGATCTTTGTCGCCGATTTCGATGGCGAGCGGCTGCTGTCTCGGCTCGGCCCCTACCGGCCGAAGGCGGCGCGGAGCGAAAGCCTGGACACGATCCGGCTGGGGCCGGAATGGCTGACCGACCCGAACCGCTATCTGGAGCCGCTGAATTTCGTCTCCGACTTTCTGTTCTTCCGCGACGCGGACGGCCTGCACACCTCGATCTCGACGATCAATTACTGGCATGAGCGCGGCGCGCACGATACGCGGCTGTGGTGCCGGCTGTTCGGCGCCGACGGCGCGGTGCTGGCCGACTGGGAGCAGAAGCTGCCGCCGGGCCCGTGCGGCATCCGCCTGGACAGCGCCGAGGTGCGGCAGCGTTTCGGCCTGCCCGAATTCACCGGCTCGCTGTTCGTCCATGTCATCGGCTCGGCTGCGCACGACACGCTGAAATATGCCGTCGACATCTATGACGATACTGGCGCGACAACCACCGCGACCCATGACAGCAACCCGTGGGCGGCCGACTTCTATGCAGGCTTGCCCGCACCTGCCGCGGGGCAGCGTGTGAAGCTGTGGCTGCAAAACTGCTATCCCACCCCGGTTCCGGCGGGTGCGACGCTGATCCGGCCGATGGGCGGCGGCGATTTCACCGGCGTCGGGCCGGAAATCCCGCCCTATGGCACGGTCGCCATCGACGTCTTGCGCCAATTCCCGGACACGGTCTGGCCCAGCCAGTTCGAAATCCAGGCCGACAAATATGTCTGCCGCCCGCGCTATGAGATCGAATACGCCCAGGGAAACGGAAACCGGGGGCACTGCTCCGTCGCCCATGTGAATGTCGAGCGCGGCGACCTGAAGGCCGCCCCGGACCTGGAGCAGGCGAGTCGGACCGTCGGCAAGGGCTTCATCCTGTGCGGCCCGCTGCTGCCGGTCGCGGACTGGTCGGGGCTGGTGCTACCGACGCCGATGGCGACCTGGCAGCAGGAGATCGCGCTGACCCTGCGCGCCTATGACGCCGACGGCACGCTGGCGGCGGAGCACCGGCTGGGCAAGCAAAAACGCGACGCGCAGCAGCCGGTCCGGCTGGACGACATGCTGGCCGGCAAGACGCTGTCCTCCGGCTACGGCCATCTGGAGCTGGGCTACGATTTCGAGACCGGGACCGAGGGCGATGGCTGGATCCACGCCATCTTCCGCTACGAGCGGCGCGACACCGGGCGTTCGGCCGAGACCAGCTTCGGCTCGCACCTGTTCAACGTGCCCGCCGTGTGGCGCAACGAGCCCAACGCCTATCTGGGCAAGCCGCCGGGCCTGTCGACCCGGCTCTATCTGCGCCTGCCCGACCGGCCGGGGCGGCCGATGTGCCACCTGTCCTACCCGACATCGGGCCGCTGGCGCGACCTGTCGGAGACCGACCTGATCCTGATCGGCGCCGCCGGGGCCGAGATCGCGCGCAAGCGCATCCATATCCCGTGCTCCGGCTCCCGGCTGGTCGATGCCGCCGAGACGTTCGACGCGGCGGAGCTGAAGGCGGCGGCAGGCGGCGGCTATGTGCTGATCCGCGACACGACCTGCCGGCTGTTCGGCTATCACATCTTCCTCGGGTCCGGCGGCGGCTTCGCCTTGGATCACATGTTCGGGTTTTGAGTACCGGGCCAAGTCAATCCATCGCCGCGCGGCGGATGATTCCGTTCGCCATCGCCATTGCGCTGTTCATGGAGAATCTGGACTCCACCATCATCAATACGGCGGTGCCGGTGATCGCGCGCAACCTGCACACGACACCGCTCAACCTCTCGATGGCTGTATCGGTCTATCTGCTGAGCCTTGCCGTCTTCATCCCGATGAGCGGCTGGATGGCGGACAAATACGGCACCCGCAACATCTTCGCCGGTGCCATCGCCCTGTTCACCCTGGCGTCGGCGCTGTGCGGCCAGTCGCAGTCGCTGGCGATGCTGATCGCGGCTCGGGCGCTGCAAGGCATGGGCGGGGCGATGATGATGCCGGTCGGGCGGCTGATCATCGGCCGCAGCTTCGCCAAGAGCGAGCTGGTGGCGGCGATGAGCTATGTCACCATTCCCGGCCTGATCGGACCGATGCTGGGACCGCTGATTGGCGGCGCCATCACCACCTATGCCTCCTGGCGCTGGATCTTCTACGTCAACCTGCCGATGGGCATCTTGGGCACGCTGTTCGCGCTCAACTATGTCGAGAATATGCGTGAACCGAATGTGAAGCCGCCCGATATCGTCGGCTTCATCCTGGTCGGGCTGGGTCTCGCCGGGCTGGTGCTGGGCATCGAGAATATCGGCCGCGGCGTGCTGCCTGAGGGCACCGAGGGGGTGCTGTTCGCACTGTCGGCGGCGTCGCTGTTTCTCTATTGGCGGCATTTCAAGCGGTCGAGCGCGCCGGCGCTGGACCTCAAGCTGCTGCGCATCCCGACCTTCCGCGCCTCGATCCTGGGCGGGACGGTGAGCCGGATCGGCTTCGGCGCGTCGCCCTTCCTGCTGCCGCTGCTGTTCCAGATCGCCTTCGGCCGCACGCCGCTCGAATCCGGCGCGCTGACCTTCACCGGGGCGATCGGGGCGATGATCATGAAGACCGGCGCCAGCCGGGTGGTGCGCCGCTTCGGCTTCCGCCGGCTGCTGATCGGCAATGCGGTCGTCGTGGGGGCGCTGGGGATGAGCTATGCCTTCTTCAGCTCGGGCACACCCTGGTTCGTCATCATCGCCGCGCTGACCGCGACCGGCTTCTTCCGCACCCTGCAGTTCACCTGCATGAGCGCGCTGACCTATGCCGACCTGGAGCCCGGCCGGATGTCCAACGGCACCTCGATCGCCAGCGTCGCGCAGCAGATATCCATGAGCCTGGGCGTCGCGGTCGGCGCGACCGCGCTCCATATCGCGACCGAGCTCAGCGGCGGCAAGACGCCGACCCAGGCCGCCTTCCTGCCGACCCTGCTGTTCGTCGGCATGATCCCGATTTTCGCGATCTATTTCTTCGCCCAGCTGTCGCCCCATGCAGGCGAGGAGATGAGCGGCCACCGGCGCAGGGCGGTGGTGGAGGCGGCCGAGACTCTGGGCGAGCCCGCCCAGGCCGTCGGGCAGGGACGATAAGCTGCCTTAATTTTACCGGCTTCTTTTGTCTTAAATTCAACTGTGGAACAGTAAGCAGACTCGTCGTGTTACGAGGCCGATTCGATTTCCCCATCTTTGGTGCCACAGAGAAAGTCTAACCCCATGAAAATGATAGCTTTGGCCGCGCTCGCGGCGCTGGGCCTTGCGTTCATGACGCCGGCCCCGGCCTATGCCAGCGACCAGCAGAACCTGGTCGACGAGGCCCGGATCACCCTGGACCATCTGCAGACCGACAAGTCGTTCGGCAATGCCAAGGACCTGCTGCGCAAGGCGCGTGCGGTCCTGATCGTGCCGAACCTGGTCAAGGCGGGCTTCTTCCTGGGCGGCGAAGGCGGCGACGGCGTGATGCTGGCCCGCTCGGGCCGCGGCACCTGGACCGACCCGGCCTTCTATTCGATGGCCTCGGCCTCGTTCGGCCTGCAGATCGGCATCCAGGCGGCGGAGGTGATCATGATCGTCAATACCTACAAAGCGCTGACCGCCTTGGAGGAGGACCAGTTCAAGCTGGTGTTGGTGGTTCCGTCGTTCATGTAGGTCGTGGCGGAGAGGGTGGTGGCGTTACTGCCCAGGTAGCCCGGCGGGTTGAGCTGGGTGTTGATGTTGGTGCTCATCCGCACCAGCAGCACCGACGGACTGGATGGTGAGGGAGAAGGCGCAACGACGGTGACCGGCACGCTGGCCACCTTCAGCGGCAGGAAGGGCACGTTGGTGGTGCTGGGTGTCA
>CAZNNJ010000196.1:4648-8624 GCA_964574305.1 uncultured Rhodospirillales bacterium
CCGCCTGGGGGGTGGACCGTTTCAAGTTCGGCGCCCAGGCCGGCATCGCGGTGGTGACCTTGGGCGCCGGGGCCCAGGCCGCGTCCAGAACCGCGCTGAACTCCGCCGATATCATCGTCTGGTCGTCCGCCTCGGGCGCCTATGCCGGGCTGACCCTGGAGGGCTCGCTGGTGAAGCCGCGCGACAGCTATAACGAGGCCTATTACGGCCGGCCGATCGCGGTGCGCGAAATCCTGAACATGAATTCAGGCCGCAACCCCGGCGCCGACACGCTGCGGGCCGCGCTGCGATAAGCCCATTCGCTCGATCGCAATAGAACGGCCCCGTCGCAAGGCGGGGCCGTTTTGCTATTCGAAGCCGCTGAGCCATTCCTCAAGCACGCGCCGCCCGCGTTCGGCGGCGGCCGGCGCGTAAAGCTCGGTTTCCCGGCGCAATATGTCCGGCGCCAATCCAGCCCCGGCGATCTCGACCGCGCGGCCGATCAGCCAGCGTTCGAAGCCTGCGACCGTTGCCTCGGGATGGAACTGGAAGCCCAGCACCGCCGGCCCCAGCGCGAAGGCCTGGTTTGGGCAGATTTCGGTGGAAGCCAGGCATTGGGCGCCTTCCGGCAGGGCAAAGGCATCGCCGTGCCAGTGCAGCACCGGTTCCGCGCCCAGATGGCGGAGCGGGCCGGCCAGCCCGGCCCCGGTCAAGGTCACCGGGCCCCAGCCGATCTCCTTCGCCGGCCCCGGCTTGACCTCAGCCCCCAGCGCTCGCGCCATCAGCTGCGCGCCGAGGCAGATTCCAAGCATCGGCCGGCCCGTCTCAAGCCGCCCGCGGATCAGCGCGAGCTCCGCCTCCAGGAAGGGATAGCGGTTTTCCTCATAGGCGCCGATCGGGCCGCCGAGCACGGCCAGCAGGTCGGGCGCCGCCGGGTCGATGGCGGAGAGATCGTCGATGCCGGCCTCGGCATAGGCGATTTGGTAGCCGTGGGCCTTGAGGACGGGACCGAAGCCGCCGAGATCCTCGAAATGAACGTGACGGACCGCGAGCGTGGTTTTCACCCCGCGCGCTCGAGCATGGTCTTCACGCCGCGCGCTCGAGCATGGTCTTCACGCCGCGCGCTCGAGCGCGACCGCCGTGGCTTCGCCGCCGCCGATGCAGAGGCTGGCGACGCCGCGCCGGGCACCGCGCAGCGCCATCGCGTTCAGCAGGGTGACGACGATCCGCGCCCCGGTGGCGCCGATCGGGTGGCCCAGCGCGCAGGCCCCGCCATGGACATTGACCCGCGCGGGATCGAGACCGAGATCGCGAATGGCGACCATCGGCACCACGGCGAAGGCCTCGTTGATCTCATAGAGATCGACATCGTCCGCACCCCAGCCGGTTTTGGCGAACAGCTTGCGGATCGCCCCGACCGGGGCGGTCGAGAACAGGTGCGGCTCCTGCGCCTGCGTCGTATGGCCCTTCAGCACGGCCAGCACCGGCAGGCCCTCGGCCTCGGCGACCGAGCGGCGGGTCAGGATGAGCGCAGCCGCGCCGTCGGCATTGTAGCTTGAGCTGGCGGCGGTGATCGTGCCGTCGGGGCGGAAGGCCGGCTTCAGCTTCGGGATCTTGGCCGTGTCGAGCTTCATCGGCCCCTCATCCTGGCTGATGGAAACGTCACCGCCCTTGCCGGCGACCACGAAGGGCACGATCTCGCCGGCGAACGCGCCGGCCTCGATGGCGGCCCGCGCCTTGTTCACCGAGCCGACGGCATATTCGTCCTGCTGCTGGCGGGTGAACTGGTAATGCTGGGCGGTGTCCTCGCCGAACGTGCCCATCGACCGGCCCGGCTCGTAGGCATCCTCAAGCCCGTCCAGCGCCACATGGTCGTACATGGTGGCGTGACCATAGCGATAGCCGCCGCGCGCCTTGGACAGCAGGTAGGGCGCATTGGTCATGCTCTCCATCCCACCGGCGACGACGATGCGGGCGCTGTCGGCGGCGATCAGGTCATGGGCCAGCATTACCGCCTTCATGCCGGAGCCGCACATCTTGTTGACGGTGGTGGCGCCAACCCCATCCGGCAAGCCGGCATAGCGCCCGGCCTGGCGCGCCGGCGCCTGCCCCAGTCCCGCGGGAAGGACGCAGCCCATCACCACCTCGTCCACCATGTCGGGAGCAAGCCCTGCCCTGGCCAGCGCGCCGGTGATCGCGGCGGCGCCGAGGCGGGGCGTCGGCACGCCGGTCAGCTCACCCTGGAAACGGCCGATCGGGGTGCGGGCGGCCCCGGCGATGACGATAGGATCGGAGGTCATCTCAACTCTGCCAATATCGGTTCGAAGTGCCCGACATCTGGTGCTTCCGGGTGATCCGGGTCAAGTGCACTCTTGATGCCTGACCGGATTCTCCCCATCTTCAGCTTACGGTGCCCAGTTGGGGCCGTGCGTTCCCGCAACGGAACGCAATCGCAGCTCGCTCGATTGAGGAGATGTGTTGATGACGACGCGACTCTCTTTGTTCAACAGTCCTCTGCTGCTCGGATTCGATCATTTCGAGCGCACGCTCGACCGTGTGTCGAAGGCAAGCGCGGACGGATATCCGCCCTACAACATCGAACAGATCGGACCGGACCAGCTGCGGATCACCGTGGCCGTCGCCGGGTTTACCAGCCAGGATCTCTCGGTCCAAACCGAGAATAACCAGCTCGTAATACGGGGGCGGCAGACTGAGGACGACAAGGATCGCGTCTATTTGCACCGGGGCATCGCAGCGCGGCAGTTCCAGAGGAGCTTCGTGCTGGCGGACGGGATCGAGGTGACGGGCGCCTCGACCGACAACGGTCTGCTTCATGTCGATTTGAAGCGGCCGCTGGCGGAAACCCGGGTCAAAACGGTGGAGATCAAGACCGCCGCCAAGACGCCGTCCGGCAGCAAGGCCCTCGGCCTGACACAAAGTTAGGTTTCAGTCGAGTTTTTCGGTGCCGTGGCAACGGCGCCCATAGGAGTAAGGATGATGATCACGCAGTCTTCAGTTTCGCTGAAAAACCTCTCGGCCAGCGAGTTGCTGACCTTCGGCCTGAACGATGTCGCTTATCTGAAGCCGGCCAATGTAAACGGCCAGGCGGTGTATGCGATCCATGCGGCCGACGGCTCGCAGCTTGCCTTCGTCGCCAACCGCGAAGTCGGCTTCGCGGCGATGCAGCAGCACGAGCTGGAACCGGTCTCGCTTCACTAAATGAGGTTTCGTCATAAGCCGCCGCGATCCCGCGGCGGCTTCGGTGAGACCGGTCTTGACCAAACCTTAGGCCGCGGTGCGGTTCTCGGTCTCGTTCATCAGCGCATAGATGGCGTCGCAGCTGGTTGAGCCGCGCATCTTCTCGCAGAGGATCCGGTCGCGCAGCATGCGCGAGACCTTGGCCAGCGCCTTCAGATGGTCGGTGCCGCAGTTGGCCGGCGCCAGCAGCAGGAAGATCAGGTCGACCGGCTGGTTGTCGATCGCATCGAAATCGACCGGCCGCTCCAGCTTGGCGAATACGCCATAGACCCGGTCCAGTCCCGGCAGCTTCCCATGCGGAATGGCGATGCCGTGGCCGATGCCGGTGGTGCCGAGCAGTTCGCGCTCGTTCAGCACCTCATAGATCGCATCCTCGGCCTGGCCGGTGAGCTTCGACGCCTTGCGCGCCAGCTCCTGGAGGACTTGCCGCTTGTTCGACGCGCGCAGATTGGCGAGCACGCAATCGGACGTCATCAGGTTGCCGCAGGAGAAGCTCTCCGCGGCACCCGGTTTTCCATTCAGTATCACGTACGACTCAAAGCTTTGGGGTCGACCCAACCGACATGCCCGTCGGGTCGGCGATAGATCATGTTGAGGCCGCCATGCGCGCCGCTGCGGAACATCAGCGCCGGCAGCTCGGCCAGGTCCATGCGCATGACCGCCTCGGCCACCGACATGGTTTCGATCGTCGTGTCCATCTCGGCGACGATCACGGGCTCGGCCGAGGCGTCGTCCTCAT
>CAZNNJ010000197.1:0-8614 GCA_964574305.1 uncultured Rhodospirillales bacterium
GCCTACAATTCTGGCGACGCGACGCAGATCGCGCGGCTATTTACCGACGATGGCTGGCAGGAGGATGTCGCGCCCGGACGCGTGAACGATTCCCATGAGAAGATCATTGTCGGGCTGGCGCCGTTCTTTCGGGCGGTCCCCGACGCCCATTGGGTCGAAACCGACCGGATCGTGGCCGGCAGTTCGATCGTCGTTCCTTACCAGCTCACCGGCCACCTACAGAAGGATCTGGGGCCGTTCAAGGCACGCGGCCAGTCGATATCCCATCCCGGGGCCTTCGTCCTGCGGGTGCGCGACGGCAAGCTCGCCAGCGCACAGGATTTCTGGGATCCCGAGGAATTCGGCCGCCAGGTCAACATCGGTTAGCTCCCGCGCAGCCAAGCAACCAAAAGAACTTAGGTTGCCACCAATTTCGGTTTCGGCTACATGACCTGGGACATAATATACAGGCATTCCGAGTCCTCGGAATAAATGACGACGGATGCGGTCCCGATGACTCGGCGCCCCGCTCCGGGACCGCAGATCAGGTGGAAGCATGGTTCACGCATCGGCATTGAGGAACGATCATCCGATCGTGGAAAAGATTGCATCCCACCTGAACCATCTCGGCTTGCGCTCCGGGTCCAAGCTGCCGGCGGAACGGGAGCTGGCGCGGGAGCTCGGCATCACCCGGTCGCTGCTGCGCACCGGGCTGGAGCGGCTGGAGGCTGACGGGCTGATCTGGCGCCATGTCGGCAAGGGAACCTTCATCGGTCCGCAGCAGCGCGGCATGCAGGCTGGCCCCGCGATCGATTTCGAGAATGTGATGAACCCGCACGACCTGATGGAAGTGCGCGTGTTCCTGGAGCCGCCGGCCGTGGCACTCGCCACGATGCGGGCGACGCCGGACGAGCTGGACGAGATCCGGAATTGCTTCGACAACACGCTGCGGGCCCGTTCGCTGGTCGAATACGAGCATTGGGACGGCAAGTTCCACCGGGCGATCATCCGCAGCACCAAGAACATGCTGCTGATCAAGGTGTCGGAGTTGTTCGATTCCGCGCGCGACGACAGGGTCTGGGGCAAGCTGAAGGAAATCTCCTCCACGCCGGAGCGGCGCAAGCATTACACGAAGCAGCACCAGGAGGTGCTGAACGCGATGCTTGAGCGCCGCAGCGGCGATGCCGAGGAGATCATGCGGGCGCATCTGCGCGACGTTCAGCGCGACCTGATCCGCGCCGCCGGCGGAAACGCCGCCTAAGCGCCTTTCAGACCCTTCAGAAGCTCACCGGCGCTCCGCGTCAGCAGCCTGAGATCGTTGGCGACGACGACATGCTGGTAGCCGATCTCCAGCATCGCCGGGATGGTTGACGGATCGACGACGTGGATCGCCGCGATCAGCCCCTTGGCCTGTGTCTT
The DNA here is from genome assembly GCA_964574305.1 of uncultured Rhodospirillales bacterium. Taxonomy (GTDB): domain Bacteria; phylum Pseudomonadota; class Alphaproteobacteria; order BOG-932; family Roseiterribacteraceae; genus BOG-932. The sequence goes on from CAZNNJ010000197.1 coordinate 1,399, forward strand.
CTCGGCGATCTCGGCGACCAGCGCCATCGCCTCCTTCCGGCCGATGTCGAACCGGTGCCCCCAGCCGTGGCTGAGCAACAGGTCGGCCGGGCCGACGAAGATCGAATCCAGCCCCTCGACAGCCAGTATCTCATCCAGCCGTTCGACGCCGGCACGGGTCTCGATCATCGCCTGGGCGACGATATTGCCGTTGGCCTGCACGACATAATCCTCGCCGAAGCGCGGCAGCGCCCCTAGCGGGCCGACGCTGCGATAGCCCTCGGGCGCATAGCGGCAGGCACCGACAAAGCGTGCCGCGTCGTCGGCGCTTTCCACTGCCGGGCAGACGATACCGAGCGCGCCGGCATCCAGCATCTTCATGATCGCCGCCGGTTCGTTACCGCCAACCCGCACGAAGACCGGGGTCGGCGCGGTACCGCAGGCGGCGATCATGGCGGCGGCCCGGTCGTAATGGCCGGCGCCGTGCTGCACGTCGATCGCGATCGCATCCCAGCCCAGATGCGCCATCGACTGGGCGACGATCGGCGAACCGCTGACGATCGAGGTGGCGAAGGTCCTGCCGCCCGCCGCCCATTTCGCCCGCAGCGGGTTGGGCTGCATCAGGCCGCGGCCAGCGGCTTGAAGAAATACTCGCCGGCCTTGTAGCGGCGCGCATCCGACATGTCGGGCGCCGGCCCTGCCTCGGCACGGGAATCGAAGGTCAGCTCGATCTGCACGCCGTTGGGGTCAAAGACGAAGAGCTGCCAGAGCGGGAAGTTGGGCACTTCGAACTCCCGCCACTCCACGCCCAGCGACTTGAATCGGGCGATATAGTCGTGGAAGCCGCTCGCCTGGATCGAGACATGATCGATCGCCGAGGTGCCTTCGGGCGCCGGGCCGCCGTCACCGACATAGGGGCCGGCCTTGTAGAGATGGATCGAGGGCTCCAGGCCGCCGCAGGCGAGCCATGCCCCCTCATGCTTGAATTTCGGCCGCTCGACCTGTTCGAAGCCGAGTACGTCGCAATAGAAGCGGATCGTCTCATCAAGGTGGTTGGTCTTGATCGCGACGTGCAACAGATGGCTGACGGCGGGCATGGACTTCCTCCTGGGCTGGTCAGTCGACCGGGTTCGAGAGCTCGCCGACCCCATCGATCGCGATGCGAACGATGTCGCCGGCCTTCAGATATTTCGGCGGATCGAAGCCGATGCCAACACCCTCGGGCGTGCCGGTGGCGATAATGTCGCCGGGCTGAAGGCGGATCGTGCGTGAAATGGTCTCGATCAGGCTGGACACGTCGAAGATCAGGTCCTCCAGGAACCCGTGCTGGCGCAGCTCGTCATTGACATAGGTGCGCAGCGCCGGCCGGGTTAGGCCGTCCACCTCGTCACGAGTCACCAAGCATGGGCCCATTGGGCAGAAGCCATCGATGCTCTTGCCGATGAACCATTGGCCGTGCCGCTTCTGCAACTCGCGCGCCGTAACATCGTTGACGATGGTATAGCCGAAGACATGGGCCGCGGCGTCGGCGCGGGAGATGCCCATGCCGCCGGTCCCGATCACCACCGCCAGTTCACCCTCATAGTCGGTGCTGGCGGTCGGATCGAGATGTGCGGGGATCGGGCTGCCGGGGCCGATGATCGCGCTGGGTGGCTTGGTGAAGATGACCGGATATTCCGGGACGATCGACACGGAATTGTCGAAGCCGCTGCCAGAGAACTCGCGCGCATGCTTCATGTAGTTCTTGCCAACACAGAAGATGTTGCGCCTGAGGCGCGTGAACGGCGCGCCCAATTTCACGTCGGCGAGCGCAACCGCCGCAGCCTCGGACCGCGCGATGGCGGTCCGCGCAAGCTCCAGCCCGCGGGCTCCCATCTCGACGAAGCTCAGCAGATCGGAAGGTAGGCCGGCCGCTGTCAGGTCGACGACATCCGTGTCGTTTTCGAGCGCGCCGATCCGCCAGTCGTCACCATTCCGAGAGAAAGAAACCAGTCGCATTCAGGCGCCTCCAACTGATCCCACATGAACGGAAATCGCACATTGGTGTCAACCAATATTTCGATGGTTGCGATCGGATTTCGCCCACGCCGATGACTCAGGGATTGCCCGCCACCTCCGTCATTCCATTGGAGATGTTACTTTCTAACGCGCTCGACGATCCGCATGCATCGGAGGAGAGCGCATCGATGGTTCCGGTCTCGGCGTCAGTCCATCGGCAGATTGGTCAACCAATCCTAGAATGCCGTGAGCGGCAGCAAGCTGAGCCGAACCACTTGCAGATTTTATCCAATATATTATTCTGGATTCTGAGGTGAGGCGAGAATGATCGAGCGGCGGGACAGTTCCAGCATCCTGATCCGCGGCGGCCATGTCGTCACCAACGGTTCCGACCGGCGCGTCATCGATCCCGGCTGCCTGCTGGTCCTGGACGGCAAGATCGCTGCGATCTGGCGCGACGGCGACCAGAAGGCGGAGCGGGCCGCGGGTATCCCGCCAGGGATTCCGGAGATCGACGCAAAACAGTCGATCGTGATCCCGGGGCTGGTCAATGCGCATGTCCATTCCAATGAAAGCTTCGAGCAAGGCGCCTACGACACGCTTCCGCTCGAAACCTGGCTGATCCGCGCCTACCCGCCATTCGGGGCGCCACGCCTGTCGCCGCGCGACCAGTATCTGCGCAGCATGCTCTGCGCCATCCAACTGCTGCGCAGCGGCGTCACCACCGTGCAGGACGATTTCCTCGACGGTGACGGCACCGGCGCCGGGTTCGACGCCGTCGCCTCCGCCTATCGCGATGCCGGCCTCAGAGCGGTCATCACGACCAGCTTCCTCGACGTACCCTTCCTGGACGGCAGGCCGTTCCTGCGCGATCTGATCCCGCCCGACCTGGCTGCCGAGCTGTCGGCATCCACCGGCGTCGACTGGCGCAGCCAGATCGCAACCTTCGAGCGCAACCGCGCGAAATGGCACCGGCCGGATGGGCTGACCTCAGTCATTCTCGGCCCGATCAGCCCCCAACGCTGCTCACGCGACCTGCTGCTGGCAGTGGCCGCCCTGTCGGAGGCGGGCGATATCCAAGTTCACACCCATGTCGACGAGACCCGCACCCAGGCGCTGACCAGCCGCATGTTCTTCGGCAAGTCGCTGGTCGACCATCTCGACGATGTCGGCCTGCTGACCCACCGCCTGACGCTGAACCACGCAATCTGGCTGACCGAGAGCGACGCGGCCAAGATGGGGGAGCGGCGCGTGTCGATCACCCACAACTCACTCTCGAACCTGAAGCTCGGAAGCGGGATCGCCAATCTCGCGGCGCTACGCGCAGCCGGCGTCAATATCGCGCTCGGTACCGACGGGACCTCGACCAGCGATACTGCGGACCTGATCGAAGCATTGCGCGTCGCCGCAATCCTCCACCGGCCGCCCAACATGCCGGAAGACCGCTGGTTCTCGGCCCTGGACGCGTTCGACATGGCGACCTGGGGCGGCGCGGTCAGCACCGGCCTCGGCGACAGCATCGGCCGGATCGCGGTCGGATATCGGGGCGATATCGCGCTGCTCGACCGGCGCCATCTGGGCTTTGTTCCCCTGCATGACGCTGTCCGCCAACTCGCCTTCTCCGTGACCTCCGAGGCCGTGCACACGGTGATCGTCCAGGGTCGGGTGGTGCTCAGCGACCGCAAGCTGACCCTGATCGACGAGGACGCCATCCGCGCCGAGATCGCCGAGGCGGCCGAGCGTTTCCGCCGGGACGGCTGGCCCGTGATGCAGACAGGAGCCGCGCGGGTCGTCCCCTATATCGAGCAGATGGTCGAGCGGGCGCGTGCGACCCCGCTTCCCCACCGCTTCATCAATTGGCGCGACCAGCCAAAGGAAGGCAAGCCATGCAACCGCTCTTCCATCCCGATCGCTTCGCCCATGTGAATCTGTTCGTCGCCAATGTCGAGGAATCGGTCGCCTTTTACCGCGACGTCTGCGGCATCACCGAGGTGTTCCGCGAGCCTGGAATCAAGGCCGGCTTCCTCAGCAACGGCGCCACGCATCACGATGTCGGGCTGATGCAGGTCTCGACCAAACCGCTGATCGGCAAGGACGGGACGGTGCAGAACACGATGGTCAAAGGCCGCCGGCCCGGCCTCAATCACCTCGCCTTCCACGTTGCCTCGGAAGCCGCGCTGATCGACGCCTATCGCAATGCCTCCGCGCACGGCATCACGGTGGAAAAGGCGCTCGACCATGGCATGTCGCGCAGCCTCTACCTCGTCGATCCCGACAACGTGACGGTCGAGTTCTATGTCGACACGGTCGGCGACTGGCGCACCTACTATAGCGAGCACCAGAACGAGCTGATCAGCGCCCGCTGGAACCCGGATGCCGAGCCGCCGGTTCCGCCCTTCGTTCCGCCCGAACGCACCGACATGCGGGTTCCCGGCGCGGCGTTCGGCACGGCGGAGATCTGCGGTGCGACGCTTTCGGCCTTCAATCTCGAAAGGTCCCGGCGTTTCTACGAAGAGATCGGCGGGCTGGAGATGCTGGACAGCGGCGCGGATGCGATCCTGCTCGCCCTTCCGGGCTCCGGCGTGCCCTGCCTGGCGCTGATCATGGCGGAAGGCGACGAACCGGCGGGACTGCGGTCCCTATGGTTCCTGGCGGATGCCGCCTCGCCGAGCTTCTTCGGCGCCCCGCGCAGGACGATACGGGATCCGAACGGGATAGACGTCACCTTCTTCGCCGGCCAAACCGCCCTGCCCGACGCCGCAAGCCGCCCACAATGCCTGGCCGCCTGAACCGGCGATGCAGACCGATTTTCTCGCCGCCCACGACATCATCACCAGGGTTCTGAAGGCCGGCGCGGGCGAGCCATTGCTGCTGCTTCATCCGGTCGGTTTCTCGGCCGATATCTGGGTTCGCAACATCGCCGCGCTCGGCCGGTCTTTCCGTGTCGCCGCACCGGACCTTCTCGGTCATGGCTTCACCGACCTGTGCCCCCCCGTGGGCAGGATCGGGCACGAGGCGATGCTGAACCACCTCGCCGCCCTGGTTGACGCTCTGAGCTTCGACAGTTTTTCGATAGCCGGCAGCTCGTTCGGCAGCCAGCTTGGCGCCTTGCTGGCCCTTCGCATGCCGAGCCGGGTGCGCAAGCTGGTCGTGATCGGCAGCGCGACGACGGTCCAGCCGCCGGAAGAAGTCGTCGCCGCGCTGGCGAAGACCCGCGCCAATGCGATGAAGGCCTTCTCGGCGCCCTCCTGGGAAAGCTGTGCCACCCGGCTCGCCAATCTCTGCTTCGATAGAACGCTGGATTTCAGCCCGCTGATTCTGAGCCAGCTCACCGCCTATGCCAGGCCGGGCGCGGCGCATGCCTATGATCGGCTGCTGACAGCGATGTCGGACCTTCAGACGGCGGAACGCTTCTCGGTTCGTCACCGGCTGGGCGATCTCACGATGCCGACCTTGCTGCTCTGGGGGCGGGAAGACCCGCGGGCGAAGCACGACCGCGCGGTCGAGGCGCTCAGCCTGCTTCCGAACGCCCGGCTGGAGACGTTCGAACGCTGCGGGCACTTGCCCTTCTTCGAATATCCCGACCGGTTCAATCAGGTTGTCGCTGAGTTCCTCGGCGCCTGACCGGTCAGGTCCCGGACTTGGCGAACGGTTCGAACACCGATGTCGGCCGTTTGAGCACGGGCACGACATATTGCACCGTCGCCTCCAGATGCGCCTTGGTGATCGCCTCGGCCTGGGACGCGTCGCGGTCGCGGATGGCGGCCAGCAGCGAATGGAATTCCTCGCGCTTGAACGGGCGACGGGCGCCGCCGACCAGGATGCGGACATAGGGCTCGGCGCGCAGGGTCAGGTTGCGGATCAACTCGACCAGATGCTTGTTGCGGGTGGCCGAATAGAAGGTCTGGCGAAATTCGTGGTTCAGCCTGACCAGGTCCCAGGGGTTCTCCGCAGCGTCCAACTCGTCGACGAGCGCCTGAACGGCGGCGAATATCTCGTCCGTCATCCGGGTTACGGCCAGCCGGGTGGCATAGGTTTCGAGCAGGATGCGGATCTCGTAGATCTCTTCCAGCTCCTCGACCGTCGGCTTGTAGACCACCGCGCCCTTGTGCGGATGGTTGACCACCAGCCCCTCGGCCTGGAGGCGGATGATCGCCTCCCTGAGCGGCGTCCGCGACACGCCGAGCCTGGTGGACAGCTCGTCCTGCCGCAGCGCCTCGCCGGCAGTCAGTTCGCCGCTCATGATCAGGTCCCGCATCCGGTCGATCGTCACCGTTGCGACCGTCTGCCTTTCGAAGGTCTTCGTCATACTTGTGCCTGTGTCTTCCCGCTGGCGCGCTGAGTCGCGCGCCGCGTTGTTTGCGACCTTATAGCAATTCCACCCGGTCGGCGGCACCGATGGCGAGCACCCGGCCCTTGAGCGGCAGACCTTCGAACGGCGCACGATCCGGCGCCTGGCCGGGCCACAGGGCCGACGGTTCTGCGTCGGGATCGACCAGCAAGAAGCCAGACGGCGCTGCCGTTCCGAACAGCTTGGCCGGAGCGGTCGTCGCCTTGGCCAGCACGCGATCCAGCGGCCAGTCATGCGCTTCGGCGAGGGTCAGCAGGGTCTGCAGGAAGGTCTGCTGCGTCTGCAGTCCGGGGCCGGTCGGATTGCCGCGTATCGGCGGTGCGTTGTGGTCGGTGACGATGATGTCGACCTCGTCCAGGAACACCTTGGCCAGCGAGGCGGCGTGATCCTCAGGCGGGGGCGGCGGCAGCACCGTCAGCGCACCGCGTTTGCCGCCGGCCAGCAGCAGGAAATGCGGGCTGGTCTGGAGCGTCGCCTTGGTCGCCTTGCGCATCAGCGCGACCATCTGGAAGGACGTCGCATGGCGATGATGCAGCGGCCGGTCGCCGGTCCGCCCCACCAGCGCTTCCAGCTCCGGCCATGTCCAGCACCAGACCATCGGCTCGAGCCCGGCCTCCCAGATCGCCTCGAGATTGGCGACGAAGTTCGGGTCGTCCGAATAGAGCTTGCAGATCGGCGGCGTGAATTCCCTGAGTTCGTCCGCATGCTCGCGCAGCCAGGCCGGGAACCCGGCGCTGTCCTCGTCGGGTGAGACGGAGAGCAGCGGCACGATCCTGGGCAGAGCCGTGCGACCAAGCTCGGCCGCCAGATCGGCAAGGGGGTAGTTCCGCGCCAACTGCCAGGGCAGCGCCACGTTGAACTGGGCGATACCGCCTGCCAGCCCTTTCC
>CAZNNJ010000198.1:0-8533 GCA_964574305.1 uncultured Rhodospirillales bacterium
ACGGGCTTCATCCTGCGCTCCATCGCCGTGCCCGCGCCGGACTCCGGCTTCCGGGCCCTCATGCCCCGGGTGGCGAGGGGCCGCAGCCCCCCTCACGCGGCGGCTCCGCCGCCGACCTCTCCCCCGAGGGGCGAGGTCACGAAGACGGGACCGCGCACATGATCGATCCGCGCTTCCACGCCAACGCCGGCCCCTTCAGCCTGGGCGACCTTGCCGACCGCCTCGGCGGTGAACTCGACGCCGGCGCCCCGCGCGACCTCCAGATCACCGATCTCGCGCTGCTGCACGATGCGCGCCAGACCGAGATCGCCTTGTTCACCGACCGGCGCTATCGCGACGCCTTCAACACCACCAAGGCCGCCGTGGTCGTCACCCGCCCCGGCCTGGTGCTGGACCGGCCGCCCAACTGCCCGCTGCTGATCCTGGTCAAGGAACCGCGCCAGGCGCTGGCTGAGCTCGCCTGGACCTTCTATCCCAAGCTCGGCGAGGCGCTGGGCCTGCCGGATCAGCTGGGCGACTACAAGGTCGGCCAGGACTGCCGCATCGCCCCGTCGGCCTCGATCGGCAAGGGCGCGGAGATCGGCGACCGCACCGCCATCGGCGCCAACGCGGTAATCGGGCCTGGCGTGGTGATCGGGGCGGACTGCACCATCGGCCCCAACACGACGATCAGCCACAGCCTGATCGGCGACCGGGTGCATATCTATTCCGGCGCCATCGTTGGCGCCCAGGGCTTCGGCTTCGTGCCCGGCAAGCGCGGCCTGCGCCGCGTGCCGCAGCTGGGCCGGGTGGTGATCGGCAACGATGTCGAGTTCGGCGCCAACTCCACCATCGACCGCGGCGCGCTCGGCGACACGCGGATCGGCGACGGATCGGTGGTCGATAACCTGGTCCAGATCGGCCATAACGTTCAGGTCGGCCGCTCCTGCATCATCTGCGGCCAGACCGGCATCGCCGGTTCCGTCACCATCGAGGACGGCGCCATCGTCGGCGGCGCGTGCGGGATTGCGGATCATGTGGTGATCGGCGCCGGGGCGCAGCTGGCGGGCGGCAGCGGCGTGATCCATGACATCCCGCCGGGGGCGATCGTCGCGGGGTACCCGGCAATCCCGGTCAAGCAATGGCACCGGCAGACGGCCATGCTGGGGAAGATGTTGGTGAAGAAAGACGGTCCGCCGGACTGACCGCTGGTTTCACCCTCACCCTGACCCTCTCCCATCAAGGGAGAGGGAATCTTATTCATGTCCCTCCCCCTTGATGGGGGAGGTGAGGAGAGGGTGAATGCCTAGGCAGGCACCGCCTCCACCAACGACCGCGCCGCAGACACTTTCAGCGCCACCGCCTTCCGGTTCGCCTGGTAATCCGGCCGCGGCTTCGGCACCGGCCCCAGCACATTCGTCATTGCGTTGTACACCAGATAGACCTGCCACCGATGCCTGGGCGACATGTTGTGCCCCGAGCCGTGCACCATGTTGGCGTGGAACAGCACCACCGTGCCCGGGCTGCCGGTCACCGCGACCGGGTCGCCCAACTCCCCAGTCAACGCGATCATCTGTTTCTTGCCGACGGTCCATAGCGCGTAGGAGGTGCTCCGGTCGTCCCAGTCAGGCTCGATGATGCCGCGCGTGTGGGAGCCGGGGACGAAATAGAGGCAGCCGCCCATCTCGGTCGCGTTGTCGAGCATGACCATGGCGGTGAGGAGGCGCGGCTCAGGTGCGTTGTCGTTGGCCTTCCAGTTGGCATAGTCCTGGTGCCACTGCCAGTAGCCGCCGTCGATCGCCTCCTTGAAGTTGCACTTGATGTGGAAGAGCGAGACCTCCTCCCCCAGCACGTCCATCACCGGCTGCAGCACGCGATGGTTGCGCGCCAAATTATAATAAGCCTGGGAGAAGGTCGGCCCGTCCACATCGGGCAGGCCGTAGATGATGCGCGGCGTCTCGCCGTCGCCTTCGCGCATGTTGCGGACATCGACGATCTCGGAGACCCGGGCCAGCTCGGCCCGCAGCAGCGCGACCTCGTCAGCCGAGAGCAGGTTGGGGAGGACAAGGAAACCGTCGCGTTCGAAACGATCGACCTGTTCCCTGGTGAGATTCATCGTTTCCTCCCCAAACTGTCGCTTAGAACTTCCTGTCGGATTCATACATCGGCTGGGCCTTGTTATCGCTCCAGCCGCCGAAGCGGAACTCGCTGGTGATCAGCACGTCGATCTTGTCCATGTCGATGAACCGGCCACAGCTGGTCATCATCGTGTCCAGCCGTTCGTCGAACTGCGCCTGGTCCTTCGCATCGTAGAACGCCTTGGCGTCGGTCATCGCCTCCAAGGGGAAGCATTCCTCGACGATCGACTGGAAGAGCGGCGCGCCGGCGGTCAGCACCCGGTTCACGATGTTCTGGCAGTAATAGAAGTTGGACTGGGTCTCGACCCCCACCTTGGTGTGGGAGTTGAGCCAGGTGTCCATATAATAGTCCGGCGTCACCCGGGGCGGCCGCTGGATCATCGACACCTGCGAGAAGCCGCGCGTGCGCTGCCCGTCGGCATGGGTCTCGGTGATCGGGATCACGGTGGATTCGGTGACGGCATAGCCGGCGATGCGCGGCGCCTCATCCTCCATCACCTTTTCGAAGGGTTTGCGGATGTGGGAGGAGTTGGTCCAGAACATCACCACGGCCGACGGGCCGGGGCGCAGATTCTCCTGCCGCAGCACCGCGCCCGGCGCGACCGTGTCGTCGACGACATTGACCTGCAGCCGCTCGACCCCCATCGACACAAGCTTCTGCCGCATGCGGCCGAGCAGATGCCCGTTGAAGGTCGTGTAGTTCTCAGGCCCCTTCCACAGGGCGTAAACCAGCTTTTCCATTTTGCTTTGTTCCTCATTCCAGAATTCAAATTCTCCGTCATTGCGAGGAGCGAAGCGACGCGGCAATCCAGGGCCTCACCGACCGGTATCGGGCTAACGGCCCTGGATTGCTTCGCTGCGCTCGCAATGACGGGATGTGTCGTCAGACGAGGTGAGCCTGGCCGCCGTCGAGCGCGATCGTCTGGCCGGTGATGTAGCGCGAGTCCGGGCCGCACAGGGCGACGACGAAGCGGCCGATATCCTTCTCGCAGTCGCCGGCATAGCGCATCGGCACGGTGGCGAGGAACGCGGCCGATTCCTCCGGCCGCTCGGCGAACCACTGCTCCAGCCCCTTGGACGAGGCGAAGGGCACGATGGTGTTGACGCGGATCCCGTCCTGGCCCCATTCGCAGGCGGCGGCGCGCGACAAAGCGCGGATCGCCTCCTTCACCGCGGCATAGGCGCCATAGCGGCCGCTGTCCTGGCGGAAGGCCGCGCCGGTGCCGAGATTGATGACCACCCCGTCCCCCTTCAGGTACGGGTAGCAGAGCTTCATCAGCCGGAACGACGCCATCGGACCGGAGACGAACCCGTCCATGAAGTCCTCGTCGGTCACCTCGTGCAGCGCGCCCAAGGGCACGAGCTGGGCGTTGTTGATCAGGATATTGATGCCGCCGAAGGTCTCGGCGACCTCCTTCACATGGCGCTCCAGGTCGTCCTTGGAGGTCACCTCGCACAGGAAGGCCTGGGCGGTGCCGCCGCGGCGGCGGATCTCGGCGACGGTGTCCTCGGCCTTCGACAGGGTGCGGCCGCTGACCGCGATCCGGGCCCCCTCCGATGCCAGTGCATAAGCGATGCCCTGACCCACGCCCTGGCCGCCGCCGGTGACGATGGCGACCTTGCCTTCCAGAATTCCCACGATTTCCCCCAGCTGATATTCGGATTTCACAGTGCGGTAAAACAAAGCCGTCCACCGCAGGTTGCCCGGACAATGTCCGCGCCGGACAATGCCCGCGATTGCACGCCGAGCCAACAGCATTTCGCCACCGTTCCGCCGCATTCGCAGGAAGATTTAGCGGAATACGTTGTAGGTTGGTCCAGTCGGACCGATATGCTGGGCCTGGGCGATGGCGCCAGATAGCCCGTGCTGGTATGTGAAATTTTGTCCGGTCGAACGGCAAAGAGAAGTCGAGCATGACGAGCACGCACCATACGTCCACCGGGCGACCGGCGTTCGAGCCGGAGCGGCGCTTTGGGCCCGGCGCGTGGGCCTGGCGCAACAAGTGGTATCTGGGCGGCATCCTGCTGATCCTGCTGATCGCCGTGCTGATCTATCGCGCCGTCAGCCATCCCGCGGCGCCGCCCGGCGGGCGCGGCGCCGGTGCGCCGATGGCGGTCAACACCGCGAAGGTGGAGAAGGGCGACGTCCCGGTCATCTTGAACGCGCTGGGCACGGTCACGCCGCTGCAGACCGTGACGGTGCGCACCCAGATCAACGGCCAGCTGCAGCAGATCGCCTTTACCGAGGGCCAGCGGGTCAACAAGGGCGATTTCCTGGCCGAGGTCGATCCCCGCCCCTATCAGGCGGCGCTGGAGCAGGCCCAGGGCACGCTGGCCAAGGATCAGTCGCTGCTGAAGAACGCTGAGCTGGATGCCGAGCGCTATGTGAAGCTGGTGCAGCAGGATTCAATCGCCGCCCAGACCCGCGACACCCAGCTGGCCCTGGTGCGGCAATATCAGGGCCAGGTGGAGACCGACAAGGCGGCGGTCGACAGCGCCAGGGTGAATCTGGACTATTGCCATATCGTCTCGCCGGTCACCGGCCGGGTCGGATTGCGCCAGGTCGACCAGGGCAATTACGTAACGCCGAGCGATACCAACGGGCTCGTCGTGGTGACCCAGCTTCAGCCGATCTCGGTCCTGTTCACCCTGCCTGAGGACAATGTGCTGGCGGTGACCAAGCCGCTCCATGCCGGCCAGTCGCTGCAGGTTGTGGCGATGGACCGGGCCAACACGCAGAAGCTGGCGACCGGCTCGCTGACCAATATCGACAACCAGATCGACACCACCACCGGCACCTTCAAGCTGAGGGCCCAGTTCGACAATCCGGACGAAAGCCTGTTCCCCAACCAGTTCGTCAATATCCAGCTGCTGGTCGACACCAGGCGCGACCAGATGGTGGTGCCGACCTCGGCGATCCAGCGCGGCGCGCCGGGCACCTTCGTCTATCTGGTCGGCCCGGACAGCACTGTCTCCGTCCGCCCGGTCAAGCTGGGCGTCGCCCAGGGCGAACGCCAGGCGATCGCCTCCGGCCTGGAGCTCGGCGACACCGTGGTCACCGACGGCGTCGACCGCCTGCGCGACGGCGCCAAGGTGATCCTGCCGGGGGTGCAGCCGCCTGGACCGGGCGACGTGGCCGGCGGCGGGCGGCATCAGGGCAGCGGCAACAAGGATTCGTCCGGCGGACGCCAGCCGCAGCAATGATGCCTTCATCCGTTATGCGGCGCGGGTTGCCGGATTTATGTGACCTCGCCCCCGTGGGGAGAGGTCGGCGCGCAGCGCCGGGTGAGGGGGTATCGCCGCAAGGCTGGTGCCCCCATGAAAGGCTCGCTGCGCTCGCCGCCCCCTCACCCGGATCGCTCCGCGATCCGACCTCTCCCCGTAGGGGCGAGGTCGGGGAAGCCACCCCATGAACCCCTCCCGCACCTTCATCCTGCGGCCGGTCGCCACCACGCTGCTGATGTTCGCGATCGTGCTGGCTGGCCTGATGGGGTTCCAGTTCCTGCCGCTCTCGGCCCTGCCCGAGGTCGCCTATCCGACCATCCAGGTGCAGACCTTCTATCCGGGCGCCAGCCCCGAGGTGATGACATCCTCGGTCACTGCGCCGCTGGAGCGGCAGTTCGGCCAGATGCCGAGCCTCAAGCAGATGTCCTCGACCAGCTCGGCGGGGGCCTCGGTCATCACGCTCCAGTTCACCCTCGACATCACGCTGGACGTTGCCGAGCAGGAGGTGCAGGCGGCGATCAATGCCGCGGGCAACCTGCTGCCCAGCGACCTGCCGGCGCCACCGATCTATGCCAAGGTCAACCCGGCCGACGCACCGGTCCTGACGCTGGGCATCACCTCCAAGGTCATGCCGCTGACCAAGGTGCAGGACATCGCCGATACCCGCATCGCCCAGAAGATCTCGCAGCTGCCCGGCGTCGGCGTGGTCTCGATCTCGGGCGGGCAGCGACCGGCGGTGCGGGTGCGCGCCAACCCGGCGGCGCTGGCCGCCTATGGCCTCAATATCGACGATCTGCGCACCACGATCGGCAACGCCAACGTCAACACGCCCAAGGGCAGCTTCGACGGGCCGACCCGCGCCTATACGATCAACGCCAACGACCAGCTGAAGAGCGCCGACGAGTACAAGAACATCATCGTCGCCTATAAGAACGGCTCACCCGTGCGCCTCAGCGACGTCGCCGAGCTGGCCGACGATGCCGAGAACACCAAGCTGGGCGCCTGGATGAATTCGACCGGGGCGCTGATCCTGAACGTCCAGCGCCAGCCCGGGGCCAACGTCATCGGCGTGGTCGATGCGATCAAGGACCTGCTGCCCGACATCAAGGCCTCGCTGCCCGCGGGCGTCGAGGTCGACGTGCTGACCGACCGCACCAACACGATCCGCGCCTCTGTCGACGACGTGGAGTTCGAGCTGATGCTGGCGGTGGCGCTGGTGGTGCTGGTGATCTTCCTGTTCCTGCGCTCGATCCGCGCCACGATCATCCCCAGCCTGTCGGTGCCGGTGTCGCTGATCGGCACCTTCGCCGCCATGTATCTCTTGGGCTTCAGCCTGAACAACCTGTCGCTGATGGCACTGACCATCGCCACCGGCTTCGTCGTCGACGACGCCATCGTGATGATCGAGAACATCTCCCGCTATATCGAGGAGGGGGACACGCCAATGGAGGCGGCGCTGAAGGGCTCCGGCCAGATCGGCTTCACCATCATCTCGCTGACCGTGTCGCTGATCGCGGTGCTGATCCCGCTGCTGTTCATGGGCGACGTGGTCGGCCGGCTGTTCCGCGAATTCGCCATCACCTTGGCGGTCACCATCCTGATCTCGGCGGTGGTGTCGCTGACCCTGGTGCCGATGCTGTGCGCGCTGCTGCTGAAGCAGGTGACCAGGGAAAAGACGCCGTCCGAGTTCGGCCGCCGCTTCCAGGCCCTGTTCGATGGGGTGATGGACAGCTACGCGCGGATGCTGAACTGGGTTCTGGACCGGCAGAAGCTGACCCTGGCGGTCGCCATCAGCACGCTGGTCTTTACCGCGCTGCTCTATCTCGTCATCCCGAAAGGCTTCTTCCCGATCCAGGACACCGGCCTGATCCAGGGCATCTCCGAGGCGGGCGGCACCGTCTCCTATGCCGCGATGGCGGACCGGCAGCAGGCGCTGGCGGCGGCGATCCTGAAGGACCCGGATGTCGACAGCCTGTCCTCCTTCATCGGGGTCGACGGCAGCAACACGACGCTGAACAGCGGTCGCTTCCTGATCAACCTCAAGCCCCGCGACGACCGGTCCAACAGCGCGACCCAGGTGATCGCCAACCTGCAGCGCGAGGTCGCATCGGTCAGCGGCATCTCGCTTTATATGCAGCCGGTCCAGGACCTGACCCTGGCCGACACGGTGAGCCGCACCCAGTACCAGTTCATCCTGGAGGACGCGAACCTGGACGAGCTCAACCAATGGGCGCCCAAGCTGGTCGACCGGCTGGCCCAGCTGCATGAGGTCCAGGATGTGTCGAGCGACCAGACCGGCCAGGGACTGGCCGCCTATATCACCGTCGACCGCGATTCGGCGGGACGCTTCGGCATCACCGTCGGCACGGTCGACAACGCGCTGTACGATGCGTTCGGGCAGCGCATCGTCTCCACCATCTTCACCCAGTCCAACCAGTACCGGGTGATCCTGGAGGCCGATCCGTCGCTCCACAACAACTTGGATTCGCTGTCCTCGCTCTATCTGCCGTCGGCCGGCGGCGGACAGGTGCCGCTGACCGCGGTCGCCAAGGTGCATCAGATGGCAGCACCGCTGGTGGTGGGGCATCTGGGGCAGTTCCCGGCCACCACCATCTCCTTCAACCTGACCGACGGCACATCGCTGGGCGCGGCGGTCGATGCGATCCAGCAGGCCGAGGCTGATATCGGCATGCCGCAGGGGGTGATGACCAGCTTCCAGGGCGCGGCCCTGGCCTTCCAGAAGAACCTGTCGAACGAGCTGTTCCTGATCCTGGCTGCGATCGTGACGATGTATATCGTGCTGGGCGTGCTCTATGAGAGCTTCGTCCACCCGGTCACCATCCTGTCGACCCTGCCGTCGGCCGGCATCGGCGCGCTGCTGGCGCTGATCATCGTCGGCAGCGACCTCACCATCATCGCGCTGATCGGCATCATCCTGCTGATCGGCATCGTCAAGAAGAACGCGATCCTGATGATCGACTTCGCCCTCGACGCCGAACGTTTTGAAGGGCTGGCGCCTCGTGAAGCGATTTTTCAAGCCTGTCTCCTACGCTTTCGCCCGATTCTGATGACGACTTTCGCCCAGATCCTCGCCGCGTTGGCCCTGATGCTCGGAACCGGCCCCGCCGGGAAGGCAGAGTGGGGATTGCTGATTGTCGACGCCAACACCGGCGAGACGCTTTATCAGCAAA
>CAZNNJ010000199.1:0-8511 GCA_964574305.1 uncultured Rhodospirillales bacterium
CGCGTCGCTGTGGCTGTCCGCGCCGCAGGGACAGGTGACCGCGCTCGCGGCGCGCCGCGAACAAGTGTTCCCCCCTACCCCCAAACCCACAGTCCTGTGGCCGCTGGGGCCCGGACCCGGCGCCCCGGGGCCAATTTCCCCGATCATGGCGCTCGCAGCGGCCGTCACCATTCGAGGACGGCGGCATGGAACGGCGACGCCGTGGCCCAGGGTTATGCGCGAGGTGACCTCGGCCATCCGGCCGATCGACAGCCAGACATCGCCGAACAGCGCAGGCGAATCGTAGACATAGACGCCGTCATAGCCGAGCTCTTCGGCGAGGCTTGCATAGGCCGGCGCGTCCTTCGTCGGCGCCAGAAAACATGAAATCCTGAGATCGCCCATCGCCTTTGCCACTCCCCCGGCTGTCTGCGCGCACGGTTGCCCCATGCGATGCGCCATCCCTAGCACGTATGTTACATAACGTAAATGACGTTAAGAGGCGGGCGGGCGGCGGCGGCGCGGAGAGGGCTCGGGGTTGAGAAGGTCGAGGAAGCCGTCGGTGAAGGCGGCTATGACATGGGGCCTGGCGGGCGACATGAAGCCGCTGGCGTTCATGCTGCATTGTTCGCGCAGGTGATAGAAGAACAGCCAGGCATTGACCCAGCGCCGGCGCGCCGTCGGCCCCTTGCCGCGGGCGGCGGCGAAGGCTGGGATCTTCTCGCCCAGCGTATCGATGATGGAGGGGATCAGCGCCTTGACGCGGTCGACGAACTCCGGCTCGACCGTGCCCATTTCGACGAAGGTCCTGAGCGACAGGCGGCGGGCCTCGTTGAAATCGAACAGCTCGGTGATCCAACCGACGACGGCCGCCGGGTCGGCATAGTCGATCTCGCCGATCTTGAGCCACAGCGGCAGGGAGATGTCGTTCTGCCGCTCGAAATACTCCATGGCGATCGCCAGCTTGCCGTCATAGTGGCGATAGAAGGTCTGGCGGCTGACCCCGGCCTCCTGGGCGATGTCGTCGACCGAGGGCGCGATATAGCCGGCGCGGTTGAACACCCGCTCGGCCGCCTCCATCAGCCGCCGGCGGCTTTCTTCCTTCTGCTGCCGGGCAAACTCGTTCAGACCGGCGACCTGGGCTTCACGTCCCTTCATGACCATCGCATTGCCATACTATTGGCCAACAAGAAAGAGTATGGCCGCTTCCTCTAAGAATAACCGTTTTTGAGCCGGCCGCAACATATGGTACAGCCTGTTGTACATGTTACGCTGAGATTGGCGGCAAGACCAGCCGGAAACCGGTCCAGCGGACACGGATCTCGAACGGGGAAGACATGCCGAAGCTCGAAACCTATGCCGACAAATATAAGAACATCGCGCTGACGGGCCGCAACGGAATCCTGGAGGTGAGGGTCCATTCGAATGGCGGGCCGCTGAAATGGGGCGCGCTGGAGACCAGCGCCCATGCCCAGCTGGGCGAGGCCTTCTACAATATCGGCCGCGACCCGGAGAACCGGGTGGTGATCCTGACCGGCACCGGCGAGAATTTCCTGGCGGATTTCGCGATGGACGAGCTGGGCGATGCGATCAGCCCCGATTACTGGGACCGCATCTATGTCGAGGGCAAGGACCTGCTCATGAACCTGCTCGACATCCCCGTGCCGGTGATCGGCGCAGTCAACGGGCCGGCCTTCATCCATGCCGAGCTGGTGACGATGTCCGACATCGTCATCGCTTCGGATACCGCGATCTTCGCCGACCTGGCGCATTTCCCGGGCGGCACGGTGCCGAGCGACGGCGTCCATGTCTGGTGGGAGATGCTGCTGGGCGTCAATCGCAGCCGCTATTTCCTGCTGACCGGCCAGCGGATTCCGGCCAATGAGGCGCTGTCGCTGGGCATCGTCAGCGAGGTGGTGCCGAAGGACCGGCTGCTGGCCCGGGCGTGGGAGCTGGCGGAACAGCTGGCCAAGCAGCCGACCTTGACTCTGCGCTATGCCCGCACCGCGCTGACCCAGAACATCAAAAGGCGGATGCAGGACGATCTGGGATACGGGCTGATGCTGGAAGGCATGGCCGTGATGGGGTCGTTCTGGCCGAAACAGGGCTGACGCCGCGGCATTTCAGCCAATACAAGGGGAAGATCATGGGGAAGCTCGAGGGAAAGATCGCCATTGTCACGGGGGCGGCTTCAGGGATCGGCCGCGCATCCGCACTGCTGTTCGCCCGGGAGGGCGCCAGTGTCGCCGTCATCGACCGCGACCTTCCTGGCGCCAAAGCGGCGGTGGCGGAGATCGCGGCGGGCGATGGCAAGGCCATCGCGATCGAGGCGGATGTGTCGAAGAGCGCAGACGTGCAGCGGATGATCGCGGTGACGATCGAAACCTGGGGCCGGCTGGACATCCTCTACAACAATGCGGGTGTCATGTCCCCCGGCCTGCTGCACACGGTGGCGGAGGAGGAGTGGGACCGGGTGATCGGGATCAACCTGACGGCCAATTTCCTCGCCTGCAAATACGCCCTGCCCGAGCTGATGAAGCATGGCGGGGTGATCCTGGTCACCGCTTCGGTAGCCGGGCTGGAAGGACGCACCGCCCATGCCGCCTACTGCGCCAGCAAGGCCGGCGTCATCAACATGATCAAGAACGTGGCGATGGACTATGCCAAGTACGGCATCCGCGCCAACTGCCTCTGCCCCGGCGGAGTGCAGACGAACATCTCCAAAGAGGCGCTGAAGGGCCTGTCGGACGCTGCCAAGGAACGGTTGGCCCGCTGGTCCGGCGAGACGGTGCCGATGGCCCGCATCGCCCAGCCGGAGGAGTTGGCCAACGCCGCCCTGTTCCTATGCTCTGACGATTCCACCTTCGTCACCGGAACCGCCATGGTGGTCGATGGTGGCTCGATCGCCGGTCATTTCATCCCGCTGGTGGAGTGATCGCCCCATGCCCGAAAGGGAACAAGTCGCAGGCGAATGCGACTATGCCGTGATCGGCGCCGGCTCCGCCGGCTGCGTCGTCGCCGCGCGGCTGTCTGAAACGGCCGGCGTGCGTGTGGCGCTGCTGGATGCGGGTTCGGAGGGGCCCGGCTTCGTTCGGGAAATCCCCGCCATGACGATGCAGCTGATCGGCAATCCCCAAAAGGACTGGTCGTTCGAGGCCGAGCCCGACCCTTCCGCCGGCGGCCGCCGATCCATCTGGCATGCCGGAAAGATGCTCGGCGGCGGCAGCGCCATCAACGGCATGGTCTATATCCGCGGCCTCAGGTCCGATTTCGACGGCTGGGCCGCCGCCGGCTGTAGCGGCTGGAGTTGGCGCGACGTCGAGCCGTCGTTCCGCCGGGCCGAGGGCTATGCCGAGCCGGGCGCATCGTCGCTCGGACGGGATGGCCCTTATGCGCTGTCCAGGATGCGCTCGCCGCATGCCTTCGCGCACCGCTTCGTCGCGGCATGCGGCGAAGTCGGCCTTCCCTATGTCGAGGACTATAATGCAGGCGCCGGCGAGGGCGCCTATCTGACGATCGCGAGCCAGCAGGTCGGCCGGCGCAGCAGCACGGCGAAAACCTACCTTCTGCCGGCGTTGAAGCGGAGCAATCTGCGCGTCATCCAGGAAGCGATGGTCGACCGCATCGAATTCGAGGGCCGGCGCGCGAGCGGCGTCAGATTCAGACAGAATGGAAGAGACAAGGTTCTTACGGTTCGCCGCGGAGTCGTGCTCTGCGCCGGCACGCTGCAATCGCCGCTGATCCTGATGCGAAGCGGCATCGGCCCGGCCGCCGACCTCAGCGAGATGGGCCGCGCGCTGGTCGCACCGGCCGAGGCGGTGGGGCGGAACCTGCAGGACCATGTCGGCTTCGTCATCCAGAAGTTCGTCAACCAGGCGACCTACAACAGCGAGATGACACCGATCGCCGGCGCCCGCCATGCGCTGAATTATCTCGTCCGCCGGCGTGGACCGCTTGCCTCTCCGGTGGTGCAGGCGATGGGCTGGGCCCGCAGCGATCCGACCCTCAGCGAGCCCGACCTTCAGCTCGCCTTCCTGCCCTACGGGATCGATTTCAACGCCTCGCCGCCGGCGATGCACCGTTCGCCGTGCATCTCGGTCGGGGCGAATCTGGGGCGGCCGAACACGCGCGGGCGCATTTCCCTGAAGGGACTCGATCCGGCGAGCGGCCCGCGGATCGAATTCGCCATGCTCGGCGACGAGGCGGATGTCACGGCGCTTGTCGGCGCATTCCGGCTGGTCGAACGTATCTGGGGGGCGCCGGCGCTCGCGCGCCACGTGACCGGCCCCTGCCCGCCCTTCCGGCCGGGCATGACCGACGAAGAGGTCGTCCAAACCCTGCGTCTTTTCAGCGGCCTCGGCATGCACGGCGTCGGAACGTGCCGAATGGGAGCGGACGACGGATCGGTGGTCGATCCGGAGCTGCGCGTGCGCGGTGTCGAGGGGCTGCGTGTCGTCGATGCTTCGATCATGCCGAGGCTCGTCCGCGCGAACACCAACGCCGCCGCCATCATGATCGGAGAGCGCGGCGCGGACCTGATTCGTAGGGCTGGCTGAGTAATCCCTCGCCCGTGAAACGGGCGAGGGAGTTTCTTCACAAAACGATATTCGCCACTTCCCAGTGGGTGCCGACATTGCCGATGAGGGTCCAGTGGCCCTCGCCGGTGGTGTCGCCGGGCTTGGTGTCGCCGCCATAGAGGAAGAGCGGGTGGCCTTTCCAGGCCCATTGCGGCTTGCCGTCGTCGCGCGCGACCGTGGTCCAGTCGCCGGCGGGCTTGGCGTCGACGGGGGCGATCAGCGGGGTCCAGCTCTTGGCGCAGTCGTCGGCGCAGGCCGAGGGGGACGGGCTGCTCTGATGGCGCGGCGTGCCGTTGGCGCCGGCATTGTAGAAGAAGCTGATCTCCATATAGAGCGTGCGGCCGTCCGCGGTGGTGAAGGTCGGGCCGTAATCGGTCGTCTTGATCGCGATGCCCGCCGGCATCAAGGTCGGCTCCAGCATCACCGCCTTCCAGTTGCCGCCGTCGCCATTGAGGTCGCCCGGCGCATGGTCGCCGGTGAAGCCGTAAAGCGGCTTGCCCTTATAGGCCCACTGCTTCGAGCCGTCGTCGCGGGTGACGATGGTCCAGTCGCCGACCGGCCGGCCGATGCGCGGCGCCGCCAGCGGGATGCGGACATCGACGCAAGGCCCTGTGCAGGCCGACTTGCCGGCGCTGTCCTGGTCGAACGCGTAGAGCGTCATCTTGCGCGCGTCGGCGAGCACGTCGCCATAGACCGTCTTCTGCGTGCCGATGCCGGCCGGCATGACGGTGTCGGCCGCCGCGCCCATCGCCGCCAGGACCGTCAAGACACCGAGAAAACCAGCGCCGCGCTTCATCGTCTTCAACCTCAAACCATGATCTCCGTGACGCTCTTCGAGGTCTGCATCGACCCCGCGCCCCAGCTCGAGGCCGGCACGCCCAGCACCTGCTGGACCGTCAGCCCGACCCGCGTCACCGGATCGCCGCCGCCGTCGATATGCAGCCCGGCCCTGATCTTGCCGTTGGCGCGGCCCGCCACGATCATCGGGATCGATTCGAGCGAATGGACCTTGGCATAGCTGCATTCGCTGTAGGCGAACAGCAGCATATGGTCGAGCAAGGTGCCGTCGCCCTCGCGCACGCCGTCCATCGCTGTCAGCATCGTCTGGAAGCCCTCGACGATGCGTTCGACGAAGAAGGTCGCCTGGGGCTGGCAGCCGGTCTTCTCGTCGATCGGCTCCTCGTGGGTCAGCTGATGGTGGGTGGTCGTACTGCCGGTCTTGCGCAGCGACGAGGTGGCGTCGCCGAAGATGACGTTGAACACCTGCGTCTGGTTGCAGGCCAGCGCCTGGGCCATCAGCCCGGCCAGCAGCTTGTGGTTGGCGATCACATCCTCGATCTGGGTGCCCACCTTGGTGGCGCCCGGCTGGCCGGGAACCTTGCAGGCCTCCAGCGGCGCCGGCTTCTGCAGCTGGATGTCGAGCTGCTGCTCCAGCTGGCGGATCGAAGTGAAGTATTCGTCGAGCCGCACCTTGTCCGCCGCCCCGACCTCCATCAACAGCGCGTCGCGCTGGTCCTTGATCGCCGACAGCGCGCTCTTGCGCACCATCACGCGCGGGTCCGGCTTGAAGTCGGCGGCGTTCGGGTCCTTGAACTCGGGCCCGAAAATGCGGGTGTAGAAGGCGAGCGGCGACGGTTCCGACGCGTTGATGACAGCCGAGCTGCGGCGGCTGTTGCTGTCGCTGGGATTGCCGGTCGCGGTCACTTCCAGCGAACGGAAGCGGGTCTGGCCGCCGATCGTGTCGGCAACCATCGTGTCGAAGGTCGGCGCCTCGACCATGCCCTGGGCCTTGGGCGCCGCGCCGGTCATGATCGACATGCTGCCGGTATAATGCGGCACCGCGCCCTTGCCGTCGGTATTGGCCTTGAAGCCGGAGAAGATGCTCATCCGGTCCCTGAACGCCTCGAGCGGCTTCAGCTCGGGCGGGATATCGTAACCGGCGCCGATCTTCTGCGGGATCCAGCGGCCGGGCGTCAGCCCGCAGCCCCAGAACCAGGTGCCGAAGCGGGTCGGCAGCGGCGCCCCGGTGGCGGCGAGCGCGGTGCCGTTGGTGTTGAGGAAACAGTCGAGAAAGGGCAGCGCCACGGTGACGGCACTGCCGCCCAGCATGCCCTTGAGCGCGGTCCGGCGGTCGAACTTCATGACTTGCCCTCCTTTGGAGATGCGGGTGCGGTTTCCGCCTGCGTCGTGCCGTCGGGCTTGGACGGGGCGGAGATCCGATAGAACGCGTCGCTGGTAACGATGGTGCGGATCAAGTCCGGCAAGCGATAGCCCTCGGCCGCGAAGCGGGCCTGGAGATATTTCATCCACTCCGCCTCACCCGTCACCGGGGCCCGGCCGGCGCCGTAGCCATAGAGCCGGTTGACCACGCAGGCGGTCGCCGCCGGGGTGTCGTGCAGGGTCTGGCCCAAGCCCGCCGCGCCTTCGAACTTGGCGGCATCGAGCTCCCCGCCGGCATCGATCTGGGCGCCGTTCTCCTGGTTGCGATAGCCGCCCAGCCCATCGAAATTCTCCAGCGACAGGCCGATCGGATCGATGATCTTGTGGCAGCCGGCGCAGGTCGGCTGGGTGCGGTGCGCGGTCAGCCGGTCGCGCGCGGTCTTGAGCGTCGCGTTCTTGGTATCCTGGACGATGGCGAAATTCACGTTCGCCGGCGGCGTCGGCACCGGCTGGCAGAGCAGGATCTCGCGCACCGCCTTGCCACGGAGCGTCGAGGAGCTGCGCCCCGGATGGGAATGCAGCGCCAGGAAGCTGACCTCGGTCTGGATGCCGGCATGCGCATCGCCGTCGGGGAAATCATGCGCCTCCCACCCGGCCTTGGTATCCACCGGCACGCGGTAGATCGCGCCCAGAAGCGGGGTCAGGAAGGTGTGGCGGGTGGTGAAGACATCGCGATAATCGCCCTTGCGGGTCAGCAAGTGGTCGGTCAGGGTCTGGAGCGTCTGCTCCTGCGCGTCGCCGATCAGGGTGGGCGTGAATTTCGGATAGACCTCCGGATCCTTGGCCAGGGTCGCCATCGCGTCGAAGCCCAGCATGTCGGAGAAGAAGGCCCGCACACCGCTCCTCAGACGCGGCGAGGCCAGCATCCGGTCGGCCTGGCGCTCAAGGCCGCGCCTGCTGTTGAGCTCACCGCTCTCGGCTGCCGCCAGCAATTCGTCGTCGGGCGTCGTGTTCCACAGGAAGAAGCTGAGCCGGGTCGCCTTGGCGAAGGCGGTGAGGCGCTGGCTGCCCGGATGGTCCGGGTCGGGCTCGGCGGTCTCCTCCCGGAACAGGAAGCGGGGCGATTCCAGCATGATGGCGAGGCTGGTCGCGATCCCGTCATAGAAGCTGCCCAGCGTCGCCGCCGCCGCGTTCGCCACGGCGACCTGGGCCTTCAGCTCCTGCCCCGTCAGAGGCCGGCGATAGAGAAGATGCCCGACCTCGGCCAGGAACTGGGCGGCGCAGGCATCGTCCGGCGCGGTTGCCGAGGCAGGCTGGCAGCCGAACAGCTGGGCGCGGTGATGCTCGTCCACCACCTGAGCGGCGACGGTGCGGGCGATGCTGTCATACTGCTCCAGGCTGGACGGCGTGACCGACACGTGGCTGGTGCCGATGGCGAGCAGGCCGCTTTCGCGCACGTCCGGGTCGAACCGGCCCTGGATCTTGATATCGGTGCCGAAGATATCGCCGACGATCGCGGCATACTGGTCCCTTGTGACCCGTCGCACCGTCGCCGGCCCGCCCGACGACATCGGCGCGGGATCGTCACAGCTTGCCATGGTCAGCAAAGCCAGTGCCCCGCAGGCGGCGGCGAACGAACGTTTCATGGTCGGTCTCATCGTGCGGCGGCGGCCTTCATCGGTTCGCCAGCCTGGGCCGTCTTGGCGCCCTTGCCGTAGGGATGGAGCAGGGAAGCGGGCACGGCCTCGACCCCGTAGGCGGTGGTGCCGGGCAGGGGCCGGGAGCGCCAGCCGGC
>CAZNNJ010000200.1:0-2863 GCA_964574305.1 uncultured Rhodospirillales bacterium
CATCGGTACGCCCGACCTCGGCAAATGGCACGATTACGGCACCAAGGTGTTGGGCATGGAAGCCGTGGACGCTCCGGACGGTAGCCTCTATCTCAAGATGGATTCGCGCGACTTCCGCTTCCTGATCCAGAAGAGCGGGAAAGACGAGCTGTTCGCCTCGGGCTGGGGCGTGTCGAGCGCGTCGGATTCCCATGCCGTGCGCACCGACCTGGAGAAGGCTGGCGTCGAAATCAAAAAAGGAACAGATGCCGACCGCAAGGTCCGCAAGGTACAGGATTTCTTCTCCTTCAAGGACCCGGCGGGCCTGCGCCACGAAGTGTCCTGGGGGCCGATCGCGGCGTTCTCGAAGTTCGTCTCGCCGATCGGCACGCAGTTCGTCACCGGCGATCTGGGCATGGGTCATGCGGTGCTGCCGACACCGGATATCGACGCCACCGTCAAGTTCTGGACCGAGGTGATGGGCTTCGGCGTGTCGGACCTGCTGCACCTGACCCTGGCCGAAGGCGTGCCCCCGATCCGGGTCTATTTCCTGCATTGCGCCGCCGGCCGCCAGCACAGCCTGGCCTTCGCCGAGCTGAGCGACCCGACCGGCTGCAATCACCTGATGATCGAGGTCGATTCGATGGACGAGGTCGGCCGGGCGCTGGACCGCGTCGACCAGAACGGAGTGAAGCTCACCCTGACCCTCGGCCGCCACGTCAATGACGACATGATCAGCTTCTACATGATGACGCCGGGCGGCTTTCAGATGGAGTACGGCACCGGCGGATCGGTCAAGGACTGGAGCACCTACAAGGTGTTCGAATCGACCCGCGGCAGCCATTGGGGCCACAAGTTCCTGGGGGCCGGCTGATGGCCTCCACACCGATTCCGGTCGGCAAGTACCACACGCTGAAAAGCGGCTATCGCCTGCACTACCACGAGTGGGGCGAGCCGACGCCGGGCAAGCCCACCGTCCTGTTCCTGCATGGCGGCGGGCCGGGGGCCAGCGGCTACAGCAACTTCAAATATAACGGCCCGTTCCTGGCCGAGCACGGCTGGCACAGCCTGGCGCCGGACTTCCTGGGCTTCGGCCTGTCGGACAAGCCGGCGGACCTCTATTACCACTCCGCCACCCACATACTGACGATGCGGGAGCTGCTGCGGGCGCTTGGCCTTAACAGTGTTGTGCCGGTCGGCAACTCGTTGGGCGGCGGCGTGGCGCTGCATTACACGATGAGCCACCCGGAAGAGGTGGCGAAGCTGATCCTGATGGCCCCCGGCGGCCTGGTCGACCCGCGCAAGTTCGTCGGCGTCTCGCCCGGCTTGCAGGCGATGTGGAACTGGGCCAAGAGCCGGCCCGACAACAAGGCGGAGGCCGAGGCCTCGTACCGCGAGCTGCTCGCCCGGCTGGTCCACAACAAGGCCGACATCACCGACGAGGCCATCGCCGAGCGCATCGACATCGCGATGGAGCAGCCGATGGTGCTCTACGAGACCTTGCAGACCCCCTACTACACCATCCCGCAATTGCGCGAGATCGCCTGCCCGGTGCTCGGTTTCTGGGGCCTGCACGACCAGTTCCTGCCCTATGAGCAGAACGAGGTGCTGAAGGAAGCGCTGCCCAACTCCCGCATCGTGCTCTCCGACCAATCCGGCCACTGGGTGATGATCGAGGACAAGCACCGCTTCAACCGGGAGGTCTTGGACTTTCTGGAGAATGGGTGAAGTCGAGCAAGGCCCGCATTCACCCTCTCCCTAACCCTCCCCCATTCAAGGGGAGGGGACACGAAAGAAAGCCCTCTCCCTTGATGGGAGAGGGCTGGGTGAGGGTGAAATCCAGCCGCCATCGCGATGCGAGGGAAATAGAACCATGTCAGGCAAGCTAACCAATCGCATCGCCATCGTCACCGGCGGCGGGCTCGGCATCGGGCGGGCCATTGCGCTCAAGTTCGCTTCCGAAGGCGCCAGGGTGGTGATCGGCACCCGCACCGAAGCCGACGGCGAATCCGCCGTCGCGACGATCAAAGCGGCGGGCGGCGAGGCCAGCCTGATCGTGGCCGATATCGGCACCCGCGCCGAGGCGACGCGGCTGGTGAACGAGGCGATCAAGATCTATGGCGGTCTCGACGTGCTGCTGCACAACGCCGCCTATTGCCCCTCCGTCGGGATCGCGGACCTGACCGACGAGGACCTGGACCGCACCATCGACGTCAATCTCAAGGCCTGCTTCTGGCTGACCCAGGCGGCACTGCCTTCGCTCAAGGCGTCCAAACAGGGCGGGCGCATCCTCATCACCTCCTCGATCTCCGGCAACCATGCCGCCGCGCGCGGGCTGGTGCATTACTCGGCCTCCAAGGCCGGGGTCACCGGCTTCGTCCGCAACCTGGCGCTGGAGCTGGCACGCAGCGGCATCACCGTCAACGCGGTCGAGCCCGGCATGATCATGACCGAGAAGCTCTCCGCCCCCGAACTGGCTCCGGTCTTCGCCGCGATGGGCCCGCGCGTGCCGATGGGCCGGCTGGGCACCGGCGACGACATCGCCGGCGCCATGGCGTTTCTGGCGTCAAACGAAGCGGGCTACATCACCGGCCAGTCTCTCCTGATCGACGGCGGCATCGCCCTGCCGAGCTCGCTGGATATCGAGGCGGTGACGGAGGGGTAGAGGCGCCTTACAGCCCCCTGAATGTCCAGGGCAGCACCGCCATGAAGTCGCGGATGCTCTGGCCGACATCCAGGCCTGCCGGATAGGTGAAGCGGTATTCGACGTTGAAGCCCGGAGCCGCTGGGGCGAACGAATACAGTTCCGTCCGCACCGGCTGGCGCTTGCCGCCCAGCATGTCGGTGTAGTCGATTATCGCCTCATAGCCCTCGCGGTTGTGGC
>CAZNNJ010000200.1:2873-8446 GCA_964574305.1 uncultured Rhodospirillales bacterium
GAAGGCGGGCTTCTGCGGGCTCACCACCAGGGCGCCCGGATGCTGCTTCAGCACGAGGTCCTTGCGCGCCTGAAACTGGAAATAGCCGATCGAATCGCGCACCTGGCCCGAGGGGAAGCTCGCATCCTCGGTATAGACATGCACAACCGCGACGATGCCGTTGCCGTCGGCCAGGTTCAGCACATAGCCGCCGGCAATGTCGCGCCCGGCGGCGCTGGAGGCGCTGATCCGCTGGAACCCGCCGGCGGTCACCGGGAATTCCTGGCCCGAGCGGTTGTGGATGATAATGCCCTGGTTCGACGCGTTCTGCGCCACGGCCTGGGCGACGCCCGGCCCGCTGCCGGTATAGGAGGTGCCGGGCGAGTTGCAGCCCGCCAGCAGGGCCAGGGCGGCAAATGCGAAGGTCCGGTTCATCCCGATTTCTCCAGCTTTTCGATGCGGGTCGCGGCGAGAACCTTATACTGGCGGAAAAATTTCCGGAAGGTATGACGATGGCTTGCGCGGTGAGCGGCAGCGGCCTTTTCTACGAAATCGACGGCAACCGAGGCGATTGGCTGATCTTCGCCCACGGCGGCGACGGCAATCGGCTCTGCTGGTGGCGGCAGGTGGCCGCGTTCAAGGACCGGTTCCGCTGCCTGACCTATGACGCGCCCAGCTTCGGCCTGTCGCCCGCCGGCTCCGGCCTCGGGCAGGCGCCCGCCGACGATCTTCTGTCTCTGATGGACGAGACCCAGATCGACCGCGCGGTCCTGATCGGCCATTCGATGGGCGGACTGGCGGTCTCAGGCATCGCGCAACGCTGGCCTGGGCGGGTCAGCGCCCTGGTGATGAGCGATACGCCCTTCGGCTTCCAGACCGAGGCGCTGCAGCGCTGGGCTGCGGAAATGCTCACGAAGATCGCGAACGGCTTCCAGGTCCTGGACCACCTCCTCGCCCCCGGCTTCGCCGACCGCGAGCCGGAGCTCTACCACCTCTATCAAGCAATCTGCCGCATCCGCCTGCCGGCTCCACCACCGAAGGACCCGCCCGACTACTCTGCCGCTTACCTCGCCATGCGCGACACCCCGCCGGTGGACTACTCGGCCTTCCCCGTCCCCACCCTGTTCATCGCCGGCAACGAGGACGAACTGACGCTGCCCTGGCTTCTGAAGGGAACAGCCGACGCCGTCGGCGGCGCGCGGCTGGCCGTGATCGAAGGGGCCGGGCACTCGCCGTTCTATGAGCGGACCGAGGCGTATAATGCCGTGCTGGCGGGATTTGTGGATCGCGAGTAGGGCGGATGAGCGAAGCATAATCCGCCAATAAGTACGGAAAACACGGCATGCCGCGCGATGCGCGGCTGGCGGATTACGCTCACGCTCATCCGCCCTACAATTTTTCCGCGCACATGTCGGCGCGCGCTGCCTGCGTTCGTCCTCGGGGTAGTTTCGCAAGCAAGCTGAAGGAGACAGCGATGAGCAAGATGATTTTCGTGAACCTGCCGGTGCGCAATCTGGCCGCCTCGACCCCGTTCTATGTCGCGCAGGGCGGCACCGTGAACCCGCAGTTCAGCGGGGAGCATTCGTCCTGCGTGATGCTGTCGGACACGATCGGCGTGATGCTGCTGACCTATGACCATTACCGCCATTTTACCCAGCGGCCCATCGGCGACGCGCGGAAGGAGAGCCAGGCGCTGATCGCGCTCAGCATGGATTCGCGCGAGGCGGTCAATGAGACATTGGAACGGGTCGTCGCCGCCGGCGGCACCCCCGACCCCAACCCGGCCCAGGATCACGGCTTCATGCTGAACCGCACCGCCGAAGACCCGGACGGCTATGTCTGGGAGATCATGTGGATGGACATGTCCGCAGTACCGCCGAATCCAGCGTAATCAGAAGAAGTGTTTATCCGCAGATTTCGCAGATTAACGCAGATTGTTTTACGCTCCGCCGCAGGCGGAAGTCTTCCGATTCATCTGCGTAATCTGCGTTAATCTGCGGACAAAAAACTCTTGAAATGCGCATAGGACGGGTCGTCGCCGTCCCGCCGCGATAATCCCAAGGGCATGCCCTTCAGGCGCTCCGCCGGGAAGTCGTACGGCGTGTAGCTGTCGAACACGACCTGGCGGTGGTCGATGGCCCAGCGGCCGCCGCGCCTGGACCAGCGGTCGAGATAGCGGCCGCGCCAGAGGTGCTCGGTCACCGTTCCGTCTTGCGGCACAGTCTGCAGCGAGGCGGTGAAATAGGCCTCCGACACGGCGCGGTCGCCCGCAAGTTCGATGAGGACGTTGGTGATCTGGTGGCTGTGGTTGGTAAAGCCCTGGCGGGACCTGGTGCTGCCGGTCAGGTAGTCGCGGAACAGCATGTCGGGCACGCCTTCCGTGCTGCTGTAGTTGCAGGTGCCGTCGGGGTGCCAGATCGCCAAGGTCGCCTCCCGGTCGATCCGGTCCATCGCCCGGCAATAGCGGTAAAGCACTTCGGTGATCGCCTGCTTGTTGAACAGAACGGCGACGGCGGCGTCGGTCATGCGGAGGCTCCTTGAGGTGGCCTGACCCGGCCGATGCCGGCGATCCAGACGAAAGCGGCGACCGCCAGCAGCGTGCCGCCGATGGCAAGGAACGCGCCATGGACGCCGAACGGCCGGCCGAGCAGCTCAAGCGCGGTCGGGGCCAGGAACTGGCCGAGAAAGATGCCGCTGAAGCTCAAGCCCGCAGCGGTGGCGCGCACTGGTTCCGGCGCCTCGGCCATCAGGACGGAGGCGGTGACCGGCGCCTTGAAGCCGGTGCCGAGATTGAGCACCACGAAGGTCATCGTCAGCAGGAGCGGCGTATGCAGCGGCACGGCGGCGATCAGGCCCGCCCCCATCAGGCTCGCGGTCAGGATCAGGATCGCCCAGTCGCTGAACCAGCGGCGCAGGAACCCGTAGGCGACGGCGGTGAAGATCGACGGGATCGCGCCCACCGACAGGATATCACCCTGCGCCTTGGGGTCGGCAATGCCGTTCTCCGCCAGCAGAAACGGCGCCCCGGCGCTGGGCGTGAACGTACCGATCGACAGCAGCATCAGCACCAGATAGACCGGCCAGAGCTGCAGCAAGACGGCAAGCGCGCCGGGCTCAGCCCGCGCCCGCTTGGTGCGAGCTTTGGCATGGAAGGGACCGCGCACGGCAGCCCAGGCGACCGTGAGCGTGACGAAGCCCAGCAGATAGAGCATGAACGGCCCGCGCCAGCCGCCCCAGGCGACCAGGTTGCCGCCCAGCTTCAGCGCCAGCACGCCGACCACGGCACTGCTGGCGACGGCGAAGCCGAGCACCTTGGCCCGCGCCGTGCCCTCGTACCAGCTGGCGGCCAGCGCCAGATAGACCGCCATGACCGTGCCGCCAGCCAGGCCCAGCACCAGCCGACTGATCAGCAGCGGCGCGAACCCGTCGGCCAGCAGCCCGGCCGTGCCGCCCAAACCGTAGGCCAGCAGCGACACCAGCAGGGTCAGCCGGTAGCCGAAGCGTTCGGCCAGATAGCCACCCAGCGGCGCCCCGATCATGATCATCAGCGACGGCAGCGCGAACAGGGTCCGGGCGAGCGCCCTGCCCTCGTCCCCGCCGCCGAAATGCTGGGCAATCGCCGGCTGGGCGACGGCGAGGCCGAGCGGTACGAGCCCGCCCAGGCTGGGGCCCATGAAGATGACGAAGAGGCGTCCGGCCACCAGCTCCCAATGGGGCGGCGCAGCCGGCTGCACGGCGATGGCGGTGTCGCTCATCTCCCCACCGCGGTCTGGCCGCCATCGATGGACAGGATCGTACCGTTGACGAACCTCGCCTCCTCGCTCGCCAGATAGGCCACCGCGGCGGCGATGTCCTCAGGCTCGCCCCAGGCGATCGAGGCCAGCGGCGATCCGGGCGGCGGCTTGATCGGGCGGATCAGCGGCGTGTCGATCGGGCCGGGGGCGATGGCGTTGACCCGCACATGCCGGTCCTGGAATTCCCCGGCCAGCGACTTGGTGAGCCCGACCACCGCGTGTTTCGACGCGCTGTAGGCCGATGAGGTCGGCACGCCACGGATGGCGGCGACCGAGGCCATGTTGACCACGCAGCCGCGCGTCTCCGTCAAATGCGGCAGAGCCTGCTGAGTCAAGTGGAAGAGCGCGGTGATATTGACCGCCAGCGTGACGTTCCAGGTCTCCGCCGCCATCTCGGCGAAGGGGCCGCGCTGCATCACGCCGGCAATGTTGGCGAGGATGTCGAGCCGGCCCAGCATCTTGACCACCCGGTCGACGAGATCGCGGCAGGAGGCGCCGTTGGCGGCATCGAACTGGAAGGCGAGCCCGTCGCCGCCGGCCGCCTGGATCTGGGTCGCGGCCTCTTCCGCGCCCTCCAGGTTGCGGTCGGCGAGCGCCACATGCGCCCCGTCGGCGGCCAATCTCAGCGCCGTCGCCCGGCCGATGCCCGACGCCGCGCCGGTGACCAGCGCGACCTTTCCTGAAAGCCGCCGCTCAGCCATGTCTTCCCCGCTTTGTTATTGGTTCGGTTTGGACTTTCTATCTTATACAGGATGGCGATGGTACAACCGATTTAAGGCTGAATAAGAGGGAAGAGCCATGGAGAAGGTGATCTACGCCCTGTGGCGCGACGTTCGCGACACGCGCGAGGAATTCAGCCGCAAGCTGCGCGAGGAGGCGGCGCCGAAACTGCTGGCGATGGGCGCGCGCGGCCTGCAGGTCAATGTCGTCGACGACGTGGTGCTGGGCGCCAACACCTGGCGCGTCGCCACTCGCCCGCAGATGGAGGGCATCGTCCACCTGTGGGTCGACAGCGCCATCAACATGTTCCGCAAGCCCTTCGACGAGGTCCTGGAATCGGTCTCAGGCCGCATCGCCGGATACCTGGTCAGCGAGTCCAATGGGGTGGTGATGCAGCCCGAGAACCGCTCCCCGCCCGGCGAGCGCACTTTCGGCTTCTCCCAATGCGTCTTCATCGTCCGGCCCAAGCGGACCACGCACGAAGAATGGATCGAGGAATGGCACAACAAGACGACGCCGGTGGCGATCGAGTGCCAGGCCAATTTCTTCTATGCCGCCAACGTCGTCATCCGCCCGCTGACCCATGCCGCGCCCGCCTATGACGCGCTGGTCGAGGAATGCATGCAGCCCGAGGCGATGACCGACCCCACCGTCTTCTTCGACCATGGCCGCGACCCGGAAAAGGCCAAGGACAATGCCCGCCGGATGTACGAGGCCGCGGCTTACGTCACCGATGTCGACAAGATCGACGTGCTGGCGACCAGCCAGTACATCTTCAAATGGCCGAGCTTGTGAGGACAGCTTTCTACCAGTGGCGGCGCCAGCAGCAGCCGTAGCCGAAGCCGAACCCCACGGCCGGGCCGTAATAGGGGCCGTAGAAGCCGAACGGATAATAAGGATACGGGTAGGCCGCCGGGTAATAGGCGGGGGCCGGCGGGCCATAGGCCGCCTGCTGCTGCGGCACCTTGTTGCCGTGCGCCGCCATGCACTGGGCATAGGCGATATTGTAGCGCTGCTGGACGCCGTAGCCGGCGGCGCCGGAATAGCTCGCCCCGCCGGCGGCACCCAGCGCCGCGCCGG
>CAZNNJ010000201.1:0-8410 GCA_964574305.1 uncultured Rhodospirillales bacterium
GAGATGCCGCCCGTCCCGATCAGCGCGATCCGTTCCGGCAGCGCATCGGCCAGCCGGCGCAGCGCCTCGCCGAAGGCCCAGGCACGGTGCAGCGGGGTCAGCGGCGGCCCCTGGCAATTGATGTTGGCCGGAATGATCCTGAGGTCGTAGCGCGGAGTCAGGAAGTGCAGCGGCACCATGATGCCGTGGTCGAATTTCCACTCCTCGGCGAAGGCGACGTCGACCGTCTGCATCACGCCTTGAATCAGGCGCCGCGACAGCGCGGCGTCGCCGGGAACGCGGCGGGGCCGGATCGCAAGCCAGTCGGGATCCTCGATCGGCCCGTCATACTGGTCCGCCATGCCGATCGCGTAGGCCGGCATGTTGTTCATGAAGAAGTTGGCGAAATGCTCGGCCGCGACGACGATCAGCGCATCGGGGCGGCTCTCCTCCAGGGCCAGCCGCATCCGGTCGAGCGCCGCATAGAACGGGTCGCGCAGCGCCGGATCGGCCATCGCCGCCCGGCCGGTGATGCCCGGCGCGTGGCTGCAGACGCCGGCGAAGACGAGGGTCATAGGCCGGCCACCTTCTCGTCCATGGCGGTCGTCATTGTATAGACGCCCGCCCGCACGGGGCCGTGACGGCGGATGCCCTCGCGCATTGCTTCGATATAATCAGGCCAGGCCAGGCCGAGGAACGCGGCGAAATGCATGAGGATCTGGCCGTTCACGCCCAGCACGTAGATGAGCCCGATATCGCCGGACAGCACCGCGCCGCGCTCCTCCGCGGTCAGCTCGTAAGAGGCGGTCGCGGCGTGCGGATCGGCCTTGAAGGCCGCCTGAAGCGCAGGTTCGCGATTGAGCGTGAAGAGCAGCTTCTGCAGCTGATAGAGGCTCATCACACACCCCAGCGCGGGATCGCGTGCGAGCCCATCGAGACGCAGACATTCTTGACCTCGCAGAAGGCCTCGAAGCTGAACTCGCCGCCCTCGCGGCCGATGCCGGACTGCTTGGTGCCGCCGAACGGCTGACGCAGATCGCGGACATTCTGCGAATTGACGAACACCATGCCGGCCTGGATGCCGGCGGCGAGGCGGTGGGCCTTGCCGATATCCTGGGTCCAGATATAGGAGGACAGGCCGTATTTCACGTCGTTGGCGAGACGCAGCCCGTCGTCCTCGCCCTTGAACGGGATCAGGCAGACGGCCGGGCCGAAAATCTCCTCCTGGGCGATCCGCATCCGGTTGTCGACATCGGCGAAGACCGTCGGCTGGATGAAATTGCCGTTCCGGACGCGCTCGGGCAGGTTCGCTGGCCGTCCGACGCCGCCGGCGACGATCCGGGCGCCCTCTTTCTCAGCCAGATCGATATAGCCGGTCACCTTCTCCCAATGCTGGCGCGTGATCATGGCGCCGACCTGCGTCTCCTTCAGCCTGGGGTCGCCGACGATCAGCCGTTTGGCGCGTTCCGCGAAGTCGGCGACGAACCGGTCATAGACCGTCTCCTGCACGAAGATCCGCGAACCCGCGGTGCAGCGCTCGCCGTTCAGCGAGAAGATGGTGAACAGCGCCGCGTCGAGCGCGCGGCCGAGGTCGGCGTCGTCGAAGACTAGAACCGGCGACTTGCCGCCGAGCTCGAGCGACAGTTTCTTGATCCCGGCGATGTGGCTGATATGCGTGCCGGTCGCCGTGCCGCCGGTGAACGAGACGGTGCGCACGTCCGGATGCCGGACAAGAGCCTCGCCCGCGGTGCTGCCATAGCCGTGGACTAGGTTGAACACGCCCTTGGGCACCCCGGCCTCAAGCAGGATCAGGCCCAGCCGGTCGGCCGTCAGCGGCGACAGCTCCGACATTTTCATGACCGCGGTATTGCCGAGCGCGAGGCATGGCGCGGTCTTCCAGGTCGCGGTCATGAACGGCACGTTCCAGGGCGAGATCAGACCGCACACACCCACCGGCTGGTAAAGCGTATAGTTCAGCATCGCCTGGTCGACCGGATAGCACCGGCCGTCCATCCGGGTAGCGACTTCGGAGAAGAAGTAGAAATTCTCCGCCGCGCGCGGGATCAGCGCGTGCGCCGTCTGGTGGATCGGAAGGCCGGTATCGTCGGTCTCCAGCGCTGCCAGGCTCTCGGCCTCGCGCAGGATCAGGTCGCCCGCCTTGCGCATGATCTTGGCGCGTTGTGCCGCCGGCATTCCGGCCCATTTGGGGAAGGCCTCCTTTGCCGCCTCGACCGCCTGCGCGATCTCCTGCTCGCCGCCCGACGCGACCTCCGCCAGGGTCTCGCCGGTCGCGGGGTTCAGCGTCTCGAACCGCTCCGGACTGTCGACCTGCCGGCCGTTGATCAGATGCTGAATCATGGGCGTTCCCCGGTCTGGTAATAGGATGCTTCGGCGAGAACCGTGTTCTCCAGCCGGCCGACCCCGTCGATCTCGGTCACGACACGGTCTCCGGATTTGAGGAATTCGACTGCCGACGGTGTGCCGGTCAGGATCAGGTCGCCGGGCTGGAGGGTCATGAAGCCGCTCAGATGCTCGATCAGGAACGGGATGTCGAAGATCATGTCGCGGGTCGATCCCTCGCCGGTCGGCACGCCGTTCACCGAGGTCCGCAGCGTCAGGTTCATCGGGTCGGGAACGTCGTCGCGGTCGACCAGCCAGGGCCCGAGCGGCGTCGCGCCGTCGCGGTTTTTCACCTTGAGGTTAGGCCGTTCGTAATTTTCGAGATATTCGCGGAATGCGTAGTCGTTGGCGACCGTATAGCCCCGCACATAATCGTAGGCGTCATCGCGCGCGACCCGCTCGGCTGTCCGGCCGATGACCACGGCCAGCTCGCATTCGTAATGCATCTGCCGGACGTCGTCGGGCAGCAATGTGACGCCGCGATGGCCGAGCAGCGTATTGGGGCCTTTCAGGAAAACCAGCGGCTCCGACGGCCGCTTGAAGTCCAGCGCGGCGGCATGGTCGGCGTAATTGAGACCGAGCGCGGCGATGATGCCGGGCTGGACCGGCGGAAGCCAGACGACGGCTTGCTCCGCGACGACCCGCCCATCGGCCAGGCGCAGCAACCCCTCCGCCTCCGGAAAGGCAGTATGGATTGCGCCGGCATAGGCGACACGCGCCTGTCTCATTGGACCTCGCCCCCGACAAACCGGCATTCGAGCGCGCCGAAGCCCGGTGCCGACAGCACGACATGGTCGCCCGGCCCGGCCTGCGGCGTGGGGAAGGGTGTGCCTGCCAGCAGGATGTCGCCCGGCTCGAGCGTCATGAAGGCAGCGACATCGGCGATCAGCTGGGCAACCGGGCGCACCATGTGGCCAAGGCTGATCGCCCAAGACGCGCCGCCATTGACGGAAAGCGCGAGCGTGATGTCGTTGGGTCGCTGGGCCGCCACCGTGTGTCCGCCGAGCGGCAGGAAGCCGTTCCGGCAGCGATGACGCAGGGCTGGCCGATAGAAGCTGGCTTGGGACAGGGACAGGTCTAGCGCCAGCCTGTATCCCGAAACATGATCGAGCGCGCGATCCGGGCTGACGCGCGCCGTCGTGCGGCCGATGACGATCGCAAGGGTTGCGCCAAGATCGACCCGGTCGCTGCCGGCGGGCAGCGCCACAGCCTGTCCCGAGGCCGCGATCGTGTTCGGCGTCTTGACGTACAACACCGGAGCGCGCGGCAGCGCCCCGTAGGGCGGCCGGGCGAACATGTCCGCCAGGAATTGGACCTGGTCCGTGGAATTGAGCGCGACCCCGTAGATCATCCTCCCCTCGCGCCAAGCTCCGTCAGCATCATTCGACTTCCCATCCGCTCTCCTCGGACGATATACTTAACACGTTAATTAGTCAATCTGCTTAACATGAGAAGTTTTTCGCGTATGCTGGCGGCGGAGGATCGCTGCGGGCATCGGGAGGGGTATGATCGAGGCAAAACGAAACGGCAGGTCGCCTCCGGAGGCGACGGCTGGCACGCCCATGTTGCAGGCCTTTTCGCAAGGGCTGCCGATCGCGCTCATGCGTGCGCGCGAAAGCGCAATGGAGCGGATTCGGCCGGTTCTGCGCGGATATGGGGTAACCGAGCAGCAATGGCGCGTGCTGCGGAGCCTGGCGGAGGTCGTGTCCGAGGTCGAGGTGACTCAGCTGGCCGATCTTGTCTTCCTGGCTCCGCCCAGCCTGTCGCGCATCCTGCGTGAACTCCTGAAGCGCGGCCTGATCCTGCGCCGCAGCGCCGAGGCGGACCTGCGCCGAAGCTTGGTGTCGATCAGCCCCGCCGGGCTCGCTTTGATCGCGCGCGCCGCCCCGGCGGTGGTGCGCGTCACGGCCGAGATCGACGCGGCCTTCGGCGATGCAAGAATGCACGCGCTCCGCACGCTGCTCGGCGAGTTCGAGTCCGCACTGCGCCGGCCGGATGGGGCAGGGCGGAGCGAACGCGACGAGGATGGTTGAGCGGCCGGCGCGTCAGCGCCAATCGTCTTCCGCGGCTGCTTTGTCGAAGGCTTCGCGTGCCGTACGAATCCTGGCGCCGTGCGCGCCGATCCAAAGCATCAGCGCGTCGACCCCGACCATCAGCTCCTCTCCCAGCGCGGTCAGGTTGTAGCTGACGCGCGGCGGCACGACCGGCGTGATCGTGCGCGCGACCAGCCCGTCGCGCTCGAGCGACCTCAGCCTCAGCGTGAACATGCGTTGCGAGATGCGGGCGTCCGAGCCGATGATCATGACGAGCTTGCGCAGGGTGGCATGCCGGAAAGCCCCGGCGCGCAGCAGCAGGAGCAGCAGCATGCTCCATTTGTCGCCCAGCCGGGCGAAGATTTCGCGCATCGGATCGTCGGGCGCATGGCCGTTCGCCGCCATGCTCCGGACCAACCCTACCAGGATGGCACCGGCGTGATCCTGGACGAGCGCCGTCTCGGACAGGCCGAGAGCCTTCGCGATGGCGCCCACCTTGTCGGCGACCTCGCTTTCGGCATCCGCTATCCCCACGACAGACATGATCCTTCGCGCCTCACCGCTCCGCCACCGCGGTTCCGCGGCGTGAAAGTGCTCTGCGTCCCACCGTGCGGTGCGGGGAAACGCTATAGCCTGGGTGCGTGACGCTCAAGAGATAAGCACAATCGTGGCGGAACCGGCTTCAAACAGCTTGACGAGGTCGTCGCAATACGAAACATTCGTATCGAATCGCGACCGATGCGGCTGGACTTAGCCTGTCGGCGCCTTGCGACGCCAATTGCAGGGGGATTCTTTACAGAGCCTTTCGAAGCCGAATGCGCCACTTTCTTCAGACGAACAGCCGCTCATGGATGATATGACAGAAGTCGCCGATGACGTTCCGGGCGAAGGCGGATCGGGGGCGCGCTCCGGGATTCAGGTTATCGCGCGTGCCGCGGCGGTGCTCAGAACGCTGGCCACGCGGCAGCGTGGCGCCAGCCTGGGTGAAATCGCCAAGGCGATCGACCTGCCCCGCTCCACCGTGCAGCGCATTGTCGATGCGCTCGATCGCGAGGGGCTGGTGGTCGCCGGAGCCAGCCACGGCGGGGTCCGGCTCGGACCCGGCCTGTTGCCGTTGGCCGCTGGGGCCAAGTTCGAGATCGCGGAAATAGCCCGGCCGGCTCTCGAGGAGCTGGCGATCACGACTGGTGAGACAGTCGATCTTTCGATCCTCGACCAGGACAAGGCCGTCTTCATCGATCAGGTCCAGGGGACCCACCGGCTGCGCGCCGTATCGGCGGTCGGGGCGTTGTTTCCGCTGCATTCCTCGTCCAACGGCAAGGCGATGCTGGCCCATCTGCCGGCGGGCCGGCTCAAGCAGCTGTCCAAGCGCCTTCAGCTCACCCCGCTGACGCAGAACACGATTACCGACTGGGAGCGGCTTTCGGCCGAGCTCGACAAGGTCCGGGCCACGGGGGTTGCCTACGATCTCGAAGAGAACTCGCTTGGCATCTGCGCGGTCGGCGCCTGCGTCGACGGCGGCGATGGCGAGCTGGCCGCGATCACCATCCCGGTTCCCACGCAGCGCTTTGGCAAAAGGCAGGCTGAGCTGGTGAAGCTCCTGCTCGCGTGCTGCGACCGGGTCCAACGCCTGGTCGACGGCAAAGGCAGGCGCTAGGGACGAAGGCCCCGGTGCCGCTAGCCCGGTCGCCGCTCCGGCTCGGCGTCGTCGCGCCGGAACAGCAGCGTCAGCAGGAACCAGGCAAGGCCCGGCGTCAAAAGCTTGAGGGCCGCCCGCGCCTCCGATGGGCGCAGCCGCGCATTCATCGGCATGGCGCCCATGATCTTCCCCCTGATGACCAGCGTGTTGCCCTCGCGCTCGAACGCGCGGACGGTCATCAGCTCTTTGCGGTTGTTGTCATAGAGCTTCATTTTCCGGCCACCACCCGATCGAAATCGATGCCGAGATCGTCCATGATCTTGATTGCCGCGCCGCGCCCGGCGCCGAACACGCCGCCGCCGGGATGCATGAAGGGTCCGACCAGATAGAGCCGGTCGACTGCCGGCACGGTGAGGCCGCCCAGGTCCGGCGTCGGCCGGTGCGCCATCGTCTGGTAGAAGAAGGGCGCGCAGCCATGCACGTCGCCGCGGACGAAGCTGTTGGGCGAGCTGCGCTCCATATCGAGCGGCGAATAGATTGTTTTGGCCAGCAAGTTCGCGTCGTCCATGTTCTCGATGAACATGCGATAGTGCGCGAGGCCTTTTTCCGCGACCTCCGCCTTGATCTCGTCCCACCGCGTCGGGCCGCCGTCGGCGAGGTCGTAAGGTGCGAAGGTGACGCCGTAGAACGTGCCTTTTCCTTCAGGGGCGCGGGTCGGATCGTTGATCGATGGATCGCCGCCGGCGGACAGGCTGCGCGCGGGGAGCCGGCCGCGCCTTAGCGCATCAAAATCCTCCAGCAGCTCCTGCCAGCGGTCGGTCGCGACCATCTCCAGCATCGTCGCCCGGCCGATCTCCGGGCCGGCGCGGAAGCGCGGCTTCTCGGCGAGCGCATAGTGGCTGAGATGAATCGAGAAGGTCGAGGGCGTCACCCGTTCGGCCCGCCTCAGCACCGGCTCCGGCACGCCGTCGACGAATTTGCGCAGGACCCGTGGATGCAGCGCGCCGATGACCGCGTCCCTGGCCTGGACCGTCTCGCCGTCCGCGAGCGTGACGCCGACGGCGCGGCCGCCGGAGGTGACGACCCGCGCCACCTCCGCATTGACGCGCACCTCGCCGCCATGGGCCTCGATGGCGCGCACCAGCGACTTGCTCAGCTGTCCGCTGCCGCCGACGGGCTGCGAGACGCCGAACGTGTGGATGATCCCCGGCATCAGGAAGACGCCCATGCCGGTGCCGAGCTCGTCCGGCATCTGCAGGTTTTCCGATACCAGCCGGACCAGGTGGATCCTCAGCCGGTCGCTTTCGAAATACTCCTCGGCGATGTCGGCGGAGCTGCGCGACATCATCTCGAACAACTCGCGGCCCTCCTCGCTGTCGTCGAGCATGGCGACGAAGGCGCCCATCGGCAGCGGCGGGGCATAGAGGCCCTGCAGGAACATCGGCAGCATCTGCATCGAGCGCTGGGCGAGGCGGCGGTAGGACTCGGCGTCGCGCTCGCCGCACATGCGGGCGATGCCCTGGCAGGTGCGATCGAGGTCGCGATAGCTGAGCAGAGCGGTCTGGTCCGGAAAGACCGTCGCGTGCGGCACGTCGGAATAGTTGTATTTGAGGCCAAACCGCGAGAACAGGCCGAGCTCATCCTCAGTGATCATCGGGTTGCCCTGGATCATGATATGGACGCTGCTGTGCTCGTCGTGGTGAAAGCCTGGGAGCGTCAGCTCGCGGGTCGATACCCCCCCGCCGGCCCACCCTTTGCGTTCCAGCACCAGCACCTTCTTGCCGGCCTTGGCCAGATAAGCGGCCGCGGTCAGACCGTTGTGTCCGCCGCCGATTGCGATGATGTCATAGGCCATCGTTCTTCCCCGTCACCCGTATCGCCGATGCTTGGAATCACCTTATGGCCGGTTTCCGATCCTGCGGAAGACGGCACTTTTTTGT
Source organism: uncultured Rhodospirillales bacterium (assembly GCA_964574305.1). Taxonomy (GTDB): domain Bacteria; phylum Pseudomonadota; class Alphaproteobacteria; order BOG-932; family Roseiterribacteraceae; genus BOG-932. The sequence continues at coordinate 7,992 of CAZNNJ010000201.1, forward strand.
GCCCGCCTACGCAGCCTGTGCCCAGCCGGAAATCATCGAATATCTTGCAATACGGTTTGTAAGTATCGTATCGTGGTATATCCGCCGGGACGGTACGCAGGGGAACGGAAGAATGGATTATCAAGTCTCGCACGATGCGCTGGGCACGCATATCGACTGGGCGCATGACGGGATCACCGCGCGCATGATCGATTGGTTCTGGAGCAATATGGACAAGGGCTTCATGCTCTGGCACCCGGAACAGCATGAGGCGCTGGAATGGCCCGTGCCGCCGCGCCACGGCAACCCGCTCGGCGCCATCCACAATGCGCCGCAGACCTGGAACGACGGCCGCCGGCAGAATCTCTATATCCGCTTCGAGAAGTTCGAAGATGTCCCGCCTGAGATTCGCGACGTCAACATCTATGACCATTGCCACC
>CAZNNJ010000202.1:0-8405 GCA_964574305.1 uncultured Rhodospirillales bacterium
CTCAGATGGTCCAAACCGTCTGAATTAAACCCCGCGGCCGTTCTTCACGGACGACAAGGGAGCCGCCTTTCCCGCGGGCGTGACCCTGCCCAAGCCGGCCAGCGTCGCCAACCTTCAGGTGACGCAGCAATATACGGTCACCCCGAATGCCTACACGCTCCAGCCAACCTATACGGTGCGGGGCAACGTGGCCGACCTGGGAGCCTTTCCCTATCCGTGACGCGCCTTGACCGGCGCGCAGCTGAGCGCGACCAGCTCCGGCGCGATCCGCCCATCCGCGACCGTCAGACGCCCGACGGTGACTGGCAGGCTGAAACGGCGCGGGCCGGCGCTGCCGGGATTGACGTAGAGCACGCCGTCCTTTTCGCGCACCAGCGGCTGGTGCGAATGGCCCGACACGACGACCTGGAACCCGGCCGCGCCCGGATCGAGGTCGAGTTCGGCCAGGTTATGGACGACATAGATATAGGTGCCGTGGGCATCCAGCACTTCGGTCGTTGGCAGCGCCGCTGCCCAGTCGCCCCGGTCGACATTGCCGCGGATGGCGGTCACCGGCGCCAGCCGGGTCAGCCTGTCCAGCACCTCCGGACTGCCGATATCGCCAGCATGCACGATGAAATCGCTACCCGTCAGCGCGGCGACGGCCTCCGGGCGCAGCAATCTGTGCGTGTCTGAGATCAGGCCGATGGTGAACGATGACATAAGCCGAGCTTAGCCTCAGCGGGCCGCGCCCTCCAGCGGGATGCCATAGCGCTCGACATAGGGCCGGAACCGTTCGAGGATCTCGCCGGCCTCCAGGCCGTAATCCTCCAGCGTGTAGCCATGCTTGCCGAACCGGTCCTTCTTGCGGGCTTCGAGGCGCCTCGTCATGGCGGCCAACGCCTCGCCCTCCAGCGCCTCGCCGAACTCGACATAGACGCGGCTGAGCGTGCCCAGCGGGTCGCGGTTCATGTCGGCATAATGGACGTCGACGATCTTCACATCCGGATTGGCGTCGCGGAACCGGTTCAACCCGTCGACCGAGCGCTCCAGCATCTCGGTCCAGTGCTCGCCGATATAGAGGTGATGGTCGGCATCCGAGAAGGTCCGGGTCAATGTCGAGATCAGGCTGCAGGCCGAGGCGACGACGACCGTCGGGTCGCGGTGGGTCACCACCAGCCGCGCATCGGGATAGACCGCGTGCAGCGCCTCCAGGTTCATCGCATGGGCCGGTGCCTTCAGCGACCAGCGCCCGCGCACGCCGCCGCTCTGCAGCACTTGCAGCACCTTGCGGTGATATTCGTAGGCCGAGCCGAGGTCGGCATTCTTCAGCCATGCGCCATAGGTCGGGATGTTGGTCATCGCCTCATAGACGACGCTCTTGAAGTCCTGGTTGGTGACCGAGATGCATTCGGTCGGCCCGTCCGGCTCCTCGCTCTGAACCACGCGGTTGCGCGGGTCCAGCCTGTCCATCATCTCCATCGTCGCCCGGGTCGCGGCGATGCGCGGGTCGTCGGCGACCGTAACGGGGTCGGGCGGCGGGACGCAGTTGCCGGCCTCCCAGCGGAAGAGCGGGCGATGAGCCGGGTCCTGCTCCAGGAGATAGGTCAGGAAGGTGGTGCCGGCCCGGAACACGCCGACCACCACCAGCGGCGATTCGATCCGCTCGTCGGCGACGCCGGGATGGCGCTTGATCCAGTCGGTGACCTTGAGCCGGTTCGACAGCGCCCCCACGATCGCGCCGGGCACCGCCATCTGGCCGAACGGGTTGAGCTGCGCCTCCGCCGACACGGACTCGCACAGAACGGCCAGGCCTTCGCGGAAACTGTCGCCGCCGAAATCGCTGAGGCCCGTCTGTTCGCAGGCGGTCTCGATCAGCTTCTCTGGCCGGAGCATCGTGTCTTCCCCAAGAAATTCGTTCCTTGGCCGGCACCGTAGCAGAGCCGCACAGTCGTGGAGAAGCTAAATCATACGGTGACGTATGGATTTTGCCGGCGCTGCCACTAGGCTCTCGAATCTCGAGGCATCGGTGCCATCATGGCCGCGATTTATGAATCGATCGTCCCGGCATCGCCCGGCCGAGCGCGATGGACAGGTGAGGGTTTCGGTAGCTATTGCTGGATCTCCATGACTTAGGGTTGCGCGTGCCTCCAACCTCGCCATTTCTTCTCACCGACCGCGTAGCCCTCGTCACCGGCGCATCGCAGGGGCTGGGGTTAGAGATCGCGCTTGGGCTGGCGCGGGCCGGCGCGCATGTGCTGGTGAACAGCCGCAGTGCAGAGCGATGCGATGCGGTCGTGGCGCGGATCGCGGGGGAGGGCGGCTCGGCCGCCGGCCTGCCGTTCGATGTGGCCGACGAGGCTGCATCGAAGCGTGCGTTCGGCGGCATCGGCTGCCTCGACGTCCTCGTCCACAATGTCGGCATGCGGCACCGGGCGCCGTTGGACCGGATCAGTCCGGCGGCGATGCTGCCTATATCGCAGCCAAAGCCGGGTTGACCGGCCTGATGAAGGCTTTCGCCTTCGAATTCGGCGGGGCCGGGGTCACCTGCAACGCCATCGCGCCGGGGCCGTTCGACACCGAATCCAATCACGGTATTCCCGAGGAGCGGATCGAGCGGGTGCGCGCCCGCACGCCGATCGGCCGCCGCGGCAACCCGCCCGAGATCGCCGGGCCGGCCGTGTTCCTGGCGTCGGAGGCGGCGTCCTATGTCAACGCCCATATACTGACGGTGGACGGCGGCTATTCGGTCGCGCTTTAGGAGCCCGATGGTCGCAGGGGGCTCGCGTGTAGTGCGCGGAAAACAAAGCGCATGATATAGGTTTTCCCAAGGTTCGCCGCGGGATGAACGGCATGACGCTGAGAAGGATCGCTCTTGGATTTGCGGCCACGCCGCCGCTGCCCGCCGCGCTATGGGCGTTTTCCCTGTGGCAAGACGATACCGGCCGGGGCGTCGCGGCCCTGGGCGGGACCTTTCTGAACCTGCTGCCCGGCGCCTATTTGACGATGGTGGTCGTCGGCCTGCCTACGTTTCTGCTGGCCGGACGCATGGGCGGCCGGGTCGCGCATCTGGTCCTCGGCGTCCTGGCGGTCTGGCTGGTCGAGCTCGGCTACCTGACCCTGGTCGGCCTGTCCGATGGCGGCCTGTCGTTCTCCGACCTGCCGTCGGTCTTCGCGGTCGTCGCGGCCGACGCCGCATCCCATTGGTTGGGCTCGCTCCTGGTGCCCGCCCTGTTCGGTGCGCTGGCCGGCTGGATCTTCTGGGCGATCACCCGCACCCGGTCTGAGCCGTTCCAGGGCCGGTTCGGCTAAGCTATTCCCCCTGGTCCGATTATTGCCAGTGTCCGGTAATGCGGCCGGACACGGCGCAGATTAATCTGTTTCCGGAAAAAATGATATTCGGAAAAGCCGCCTAACGGGCGGCCGGGGCAGGACCGATATCCTCGGGCGAAGCCGCCACCGGCGGTTCACCTAGGAGTTTTCTCATGACTGCCCCTGTCGTTCTCATCACCGGCGCGCTGACCGGTATCGGCCGCGCCACCGCTCTCGCCTATGCCCAGGAAGGGGCCCGGGTCGTCGTCTCGGGCCGGCACCAGGATGCCGGCGAGGCATTGGTCGCGGAGCTGAAGGAAAAAGGCGCCGCCGATGCGGCCTTCGTCCGCGTCGATATTCGTAAGGAAGAGGATGTGAAGGCTGCGGTCGACCGCACCGTGGAGCTGTTCGGCCGCCTGGACATCGCCATCAACAATGCCGGCAAGGATGGGGTAGGCCCGATCACCGAGGTGACACCCGAGGGCTATGCCGAGCTGTTCGACACCAACGTGCTGGGCGTGCTGCTCAGCCTCAAGCACGAGTTCCGGGTGATGGAAGCCCAGGGCAAGGGCAGCATCGTCAATATCAGCTCGATCTTCGGTCATGTCGGCTTCCCGGCCGGCGCCTCGGTCTATGCCGGCAGCAAGCATGCGGTCGAGGGCATCACCAAGTCGGTCGCGCTGGAGGGTGCGGCCAAGGGCGTTCGGGTGAATGCCGTGGCGCCAGGCCCGATCGAGACTGCGATGTTCGACCGCGTCGCCGGCACGGGTGAGGGGCGCGACCGGTTCATCGGCATGATCCCGCAGAAGCGTGCCGGTACGCCGGAGGAGACGGCGAACCTGATCGTCTTCATCGCCTCCGACAAGGCGCCCTATGTGACCGGTGAGGTCATCACTATCGACGGCGGTTTCGCCGCCGGCTGACGGCAAGACGGTCCGGAGCGTCAGGCCGCCAGGCGCTCCGGATCGAAGCCATACAGGGCTGCCGCATTATCACAGAGGATCGCCCGGCGCTGCTCCGGCGTCAGGAACGCGGTCTGCTTTTCCAGCAGCGCTCGGCTGTTGGGCCAGGAGGCATCCGGGTGCGGGAAGTCGTTGGCCCACATCAGCCGCCGCCAGTTCATCGAATCGGCATAGCGGAAGGCGACCTCGTCGTCCTGGAACGTGAAGTAGATGTTCTCGAAGATGTACTCGGACGGCATCTTCGACAGTACGCCGGTCTCGGCGAAATATTTATGCTCGCGGAAGAACCGGTCCATGCGCTGGGCATAATGCGGCAGCCAGCCGGCATCGCCCTCGACGCAGACGATCCTGAGCTTCGGATGCCGCTCGAAGATGCCTGTCAGCACGAACAGGCCGAGCAGTTCATGCACGGCATGGATGGTGGTGTAGATCTGGTTCAGCTTCGACCCGCGCACTTGTCTGTCCAGCCCGCCGGCCACGATCGTGTGGAAGGAGAGCGGCATGCCGAGCGCCACCGCCTCGGCCCAGAACGGGTCCCAGACGGGTGAGTCGTAATCCTCGCCGACCGGCGCGCCGGGCATCAGGATGGTCTTGAGCCCCAAGGCCCTGGCCGATCGCATATCGGCGATTCCGCCTTCGGGCGAACGCAGCACTGTGGTGCCGCAGCCGAACAAACGGTCCGGCGCGGTCGCGCAGAATTCGGCGATCCATCGGTTGTAGCCGGCGAAGCAGGCAGCCTTGAAGTCGGCGTCCGGGTGGGCATAGAGGAACATGCCGATGGTCGGATAGATCACCTCGGCCGACACCCCGTCGGCCATTTGCTGCTCCAGCCGTGCAACCGGATCCCAGGCGCCGCGCGGCACGTCGGTATAGGGGCGCTTCAGGCCCCGCCGGTCCGGCGCGATGCCGGCCGAGGCCGCAACATCGACCCTGACCGGGGCCAGCCCGTCGAGCAGGTAACGCACCCCTTCCTCGTCATCGACCATGCGCGGCGCCCGTTCCCGCCAGGTGCGGTCGACATAATCGACATAGGCATTGCCGGGCTCGACGACATGGGAATCGGCGGAGATGACCGGATAGGACATGGGACGTTCCTTCACTGCCGCGGCGCCGCCTGCGGCCCGCGCACCAGCCGGCCGGGGCGCGCTCCTGTTTCCTGACCCTCACGGCCGATGATGGCGCCGTTGACGATGGTCGCGTCGTAACCGGAGGCGCGCTGGAGTATCCGCCGGCCGCCGGCCGGCAGGTCGTGCATGACCTTGGGCATGCCGAGCGTCAGCCGGTCGAAATCGATGACGTTGAGATCGGCGCGATAGCCCGGCGCGACCAAGCCGCGATCGTTCAGCCCGATCACCCGGGCGGTATCGCGGGTCAGCGATTTCACCACATAGGGCAGGGGCAGGCGCTCGCCCCGCGTGCGGTCGCGAGCCCAATGGGTCAGCATGAAGGTGGAATAGGTGGCGTCGCACATGACACCCAGATGCGCCCCGGCGTCGCCCAGCCCGGGGACCGTATCCCGGTGGCGCAGCATTTCGAGCGTCGCCTCCAGTGATTTCTCGGCATAGTTCACCGTCGCCACGAACAGGATGTTGCGCCCGTCCTTCTCCAGCAGAAGGTCATAGGCCAGTTCCGCAGGCTGGATGCCGCGGCGGCGGGCTTCGGCGGCGATGCTGGTGTCCGGCGCCGGCTCGTAGTTCAGCGGCTCGCTAAGCGGATAGATGCGCTCGAAATCGCGGACGAAGGTCGCCAGCGGGTTCTTCGGGTTGGGGTCGGCCGCCTCGTCGACGAGGCGGGCACGCATCTCAGTTGTGCGCAGCGCCGCCAGCCGCGCCTCCAGCCCCAGATGGGCGATCGCCTTGTAGCTGTCGGTGGTGCAGAACGGATTGAGGGTCAGCTCGTATCCCAGGAGCATGCCGATGGCGCGGGGCATGACCTGGACCGAGATCGGCAGCCCGTCGTCATTGGCCTGCATAGTCATCGCCAGCACCTGCTTCCAATTGTCGGGGCAGCCATTGGCCTGGACCAGCGAGAAGGCGACCGGGCAGCCCGACCGTTCCAGCACCCGGCGGATGCCGCCGAAGGTCCCGGCCGCATCCTCCCAATCCACCGCATATTGCAGGATCGCCGGCCCTGCCGATTTCATCGCCGTGGCCAGCGCAGTCAGCTCCTCCTCGGTCGCGCGGATCGACGGCACCGATTGGCCGTCGCTGGAGCGGTGGAAGATGGTGCGCGACGTGCCAAGCCCGAAGGCGCCGGCCTGAACCGCCTCACGCACGATCGCCGACATGCGGGCAAGATCGTCCGCCGTCGCCGGCTCCTGGTCGAAGGCGCGCTGGCCCATCACATAAACGCGCAGCGCCGCATGCGGCAGGTATCCGCCGATATCGATGTCGTATTCCCGCTTGGCGAGGGCATCGAAATATTCCGGGAAGGTCTCCCAGTTCCAGGGCAGGCCCTCGGTCAGCACGACATTGGGGATGTCCTCGATCCCCTCCATCAGCCGCACCAGCAGGTCGCGCTGATGCGGCCGGCAGGGGGCGAAGCCGACGCCGCAATTGCCCATGATCACGGTGGTGACGCCGTGGAGAGAGGAGGGGGCAAGCCGGCTGTCCCAGGTCGCCTGGCCGTCGTAATGGGTATGCAGGTCGACGAAGCCGGGGGTGACGATCCGGCCTTTGGCATCGATCTCCTCCGCGCCGCTGCCGGCGACACGGCCCAGCGCGGCGATCCTGCCTTTGGCCACCGCCACATCGGCCGCGAACGGCTCCCCGCCGCTGCCGTCGACCACCAGTCCGCCGCGTATGACGAGGTCGTACGCCGCCGCCATCTTGCGTCCTCCCATGCGCTCTATCTTTTAAACGATGGAAGCCTGCCGCTTCGTGTGGGCGGGCGCAATCGCAATCTTCGGGGTGTGTGCCCCTAATCCTTCACTGCCTCGATGATGCGGACGATGTCCATATAGACATTCTCCACCCGGCGCAGCCGGAAGCCGGCCTTCAGCACGTTGCCCACCGTGTCGCGGTTGAGGTCGGGGCCGAATTTGCGGGTCAAGGGCGTCATCATGTCGAGCAGCACGCCGAACTGGGCGACGGCGCTGCGCATATGCTCGAACATCAATATCTGCCCGCCGGGCTTCAGCACGCGGCGCAACTCGCTGAGCCCCACCACGGGTTTGGGCACCGAGCAGAAGGTGCAGACCGTGACCACCGTGTCGAAGGTGTCGTCGGGATAGTCCAGCTTGCAGACATCCATCTCGCGCAGGACCAGCGTACCCGGATAGCCCTCGGCGCGGGGCGCGGCCTTTTCCAGCATCTTCGGGCTGATATCCAGCGCGACGATGTCCTGGCCGGGCGGGAAGTATTTGAAGTCGTTGCCGGTGCCGGTCGCCACCATCAGCGACTTGCCGTGCATCTTGGCGAACAGCCGGCGCTTATAGGAACCGAACCTCTTGTCGTCGCCATAGGACAGCAGGTCGAAGGAATTGGCGGCGCCGTCCCATTTGCGCTTGGCGTCGTTCTCGATCGCGATGGTCATTCTCAGGCCTCCATGTCCAAGGTCGCGCCGTGCAGCGCCCGGTCATAGACCTTGAGCGCCGCGACCACGACCGCGCCGAAGATGGCGCCGACCAGCATCACCGAACTCCAGCTCGCCGAGCCGGCCTCCATCGAATCGCGCATGCCGAAGAACATGCCGCCATACATGCCGATGACCGACGCCGGCATCATCGTCTGGAACATGCCGAGCAGCGGGCCGACCATGAAGGCGACGACGAAATGGATCACCATGCCCAGCCCCATGCCGATCAGCATGGCGATCACCATGTCGATGCCGGGCCATACCACCGCCCTGACCGCCAGCGCCGTCAGCACCCCTACCGCCATGCCGACCAGGAAATCGCCGATCTGGAAGAACATCGTCCCCTCGCTCCATGCCTTTGCTTGGGCACAGGAAACACCTACCGGCGGCGGCTCGCCAGTGTTTTGTAATGTGCCGCCGCGTTAAGCTCACACGGATGAGCGACGAAGCGATCACCTGCTGGCTCTGTGCCCGGCCGCTGGGCCGGCGCATCGAATGGCATCACCCGAAACCCAGGACCCGGGCAGGCGCAATGATGGAGCCCGTGCATCCGAACTTCCCACCGCCCATCCACCC
>CAZNNJ010000203.1:0-8379 GCA_964574305.1 uncultured Rhodospirillales bacterium
AGACCCGTGTTAATGGGTTCAGGTTTGTGGTTATATTTACCACAATATATATTATACGGCCTGGGGTTGTGTGTGGCGCATAAGGCGGGCCAATCATCCGTCAACCCGCACCCGGTGCTCGCCCTCACCTCTCGCCATCGATGATGCCGCGTAGATAAGCGACATGCCGTGCGAAGGCCGCGCGGCCTGTTTTGGTCACGCTGACCCGCGTGCGCGGCTTTTTGCCGACGAAATCCTTTTCCGTCGCGACATAGCCGGCATTCTCCAATGTAGCGATATGCGCGCCAAGATTGCCGTCGGTTGCCTCGACGATTGCCTTGAGGCGCGGGAAATTCAGCGCCTGCCCGCTTTCGATCGCGTTCAGCGCGGCCATGATCTTGAGCCGCATCGGCTGGTGGATGATCTCGTCCATCGCTGTTCAGGCCCGGCGCAGCCAAAGGCCGGTAACGGTCAGCGCGCCGCCACCCATGCCAGCCATCCAGAGAAGGAAATGCGCGGGCAGAAGAAGGAAACCCACCATTGTCAGGATGCCGATCGCGATGCCGATGGCGGCATAGCGCCAGCCGATCCAAAGCCCAAGAAGAACATAGGTCGTGGCGACCAGCAGCGGCACGAAGGCGCCCATTTCGGTACCGCGCGGCTGCATAATCACCGCCGTGCAGGCGATGAAGACCGCGAAGGTGGCGAAGACAGCGAGCAGCCGCCATCTGTGTCCGGCGGCCGCACCGGGGGCTGGCCGATCGGCCGGGCTGTTCAGCACGATTCCGGCGAAGAGCCCTGCCAGCATCAGGCCGCCCCAGATATAGCCGGCTCGGGCAGGCGCCAGGTCTGTCCCGCCATAGCCGATCAACCAGAAGACACCCCACAGGATGAGCTGTGTCGACGAGATTCGATAGGTATGGAACTCGACGCTGCGCGAACGAGCCTGCTCGACCTGGCGTAGCGCTTCCTTGGCCTGCTCGGGTGTGACGCTCATCTGGCCTTCCTGTAATCTGTAAACTCTGTAATACAGAGTACTCTACATCGAAAAAGAGTCAACACACTCCCGCAATTCCGCCGTATTTCAGTTTGACGATGGTCTGGAAGATTTCGAATGGGACCGTGAGCACGGTAGAATCCATGACCACCGAACCAGCATTCAACAGGCTTCCGCCCTCGCGCCGTGCGGTCATCGGCGGCCTTCTCGCCAGCAGCGCGGCGCCCCTCGCCTTGGCCAAGCATCCGCCGAACAAGTTGGCGCAGGCTCACAGCGCTTTGAATGCCATCGAAATATCGACCGGCGGCCGTCTGGGCGCCGCCATGCTCGATACCGGTGTCCAGTTGGCATCCAACTATAAAGCCGATCAGCGCTTCCCGATGTGCAGCACGTTCAAGTTTCTCGCCGTTGCGGCAACGCTGAGGCGTGTTGACGACAAGGCCGACACGATCGACCGGATGGTACGTTACGGCGAGGCCGACCTTCTGGAACATGCGCCGATCTCCAGGCAGCATGTCGGTGAAGGCGCGATGACGCTCAGCGCGCTTTGCGCCGCAGCCATCGAATATAGCGACAATACCGCGGCCAACCTGCTGCTCCGCGAAATGGGCGGCCCGCCTGCCCTCACGAGCTTCGCCCGCGCGCTCGGCGACCCGGTCACGCGCCTCGACCGCAACGAGCCGACCCTGAACGAGGCCAAACCCGGCGACCCGCGCGACACGACCACGCCGGCGGCGATGCTGGCCGATATGGAGCGCATCCTGCTGGGCGACACGCTGAAGCCGGATTCGCGCGCCCAACTCGAAGCCTGGCTGGCCGGAAACACCACCGGCGGCAAGCGGTTGCGTGCCGGCCTGCCGCCCGACTGGCAGGTCGGCGACAAAACCGGCACCGGCAACGCGACCTTCAACGATATTGCCATCATCCGCCCGCCGGGCCGCCAGCCGATCCTGGCAGCGGTCTACCTGACCGAAGCGAAGGCCGACGGCGCGGACCGCGACAAGCCCATCGCCGCCGTCGGCGGGGTTATCGCAGGGCTGTATCGCTAGTGGATAAAATACCCGCCGACCTTCCATTTGCCGTTCTCGTGCAGCAGCGTGATGACCTCGGTTGAGGCGACGCGGCTTTCGAAGTCGGTCTGGAAGCTGACGATGGCGTAGTCGCCGTCCGGCACGCCGGGCAGGGCCTTGGCGAACTGGGCGGCTTGAAATGCGCGGGTTTTGACCGGGCCGACCTTGTCGCGGATCGATTGGACCATATCGTCCCACTTGTCCTGGCTGACGCCCTGCTGAAACAGGTCGGCGGCATCCTTCCAGCTTTGCGCGTAGTTCTTGGCGTCGACCACGGCGAGCCAGGCCTTGGCCGCCGCCGCGGCCTCATCCTCGGCCGGTCCGGCCCAGGCAGCGACGGTCCACAGGACGGCCAATATGGCCAGGATTCTCCATTTCATGCGCCTACTCCTGTTTCTCCGCCATCAGGCCGGCGTCGCCCCCTGCCTTGCCGACCTCGAGCAGCTTCCGATTCGGCTGGCAGCTCCAATTCTCGGCCTTGGTGACGTCGCCCTGCCCCTGATAGGTCGCGATGGCCGGGAACGGGCAGAGCGGCATGGTGCGGTCGACGGGACGGTTCGGGCTGTTGCCCTCATAATGCAGCGCGAGGATCGCATCGGGGGCCTTCCCCTGCTCCACCCAATCATCGAGCGCGCTCAGCGTGTCGAAGACATTCGGCCCCGGCCCGCCGCCGCAATGCTGAACATTGGGCGCCATGAATAGCCGCACATTACCCTGAAGCCTGTCATAGCCGCCGTTCGCCGCGGCCAGGTCTTCATAGAATTTGACCGTTCGGAGCGGCGCCAGCGCCGGGTCGCTGAAGCCGTGATAGATCACCAGCTTCTTGCCCTTGGCGATGAACGGCGCGAGCCAGGCCGGGTCGTCGGCATTGCCGGCGCCGGTGCGTTCGGTGAACTGCGCGAGCGAGGCGGCATCGAACTGGAATTTGCGCGGATCGAAATCCGGGTCGCGGGTAACGATGTACCTCATCACGTTGGTGACGAACTGCCAGGAGAGCGGCGTGGCGTTCGGCCCCTGCTTCGCCCATGGCTCGCCGGCGCTCACGTCGTCCGGCGCGGTCACGCCGACGCTCCAGACATTCATCCCGCCACCCTGAAGGTCGGTGTTCGCCGAGCCCGGGAACAAATAGCGGCCGGTCTCGTCGCGGGTGGCGGTGAAATAGGTCTGAAGCGCGCCCACCTGATCGGCGTTCAAGCAGTTTTCAGTCTCGCCTTGCTTGCAGATCAGGGACTTGAGGTCGAGCGGACACTGAGCCGGATTCTGAATCAGCCCGTCCTTGACCCCGTCAGCGGCGTCGCATGAGGCCAGGATCGCCTTGTCGACCGCCGGCAGCAGCGCGGCCGGGATGTAGGCGGCCGGCGTCAGCAGATGCTGATAAAGCCGCGTACCGGCAAGGATCGTCTTGATATCCATGAAGGGCGCGCCGGCAACGATGCCGTCGAAATCGTCGGGATAGCGGGACGCCTCGACCAGCGCCTGCCGCCCGCCGTTGGAGCAGCCGTCGAAATAGGACCTCGCCGGCGGCTTGCCGTAATAGGCCTGGACCAGCTGCCTTGTGGCGAGCGTGGCCTGGTGGACGCCGCGGAAATAATAATCGATGAGCTTGGCCTCGTCGGGAACACCCGGCTTGACAAGGGCCCAGCGTCCGTCAGTGCTCGACGTCCCCCTGTGCCCGGTGTCGGTGATGGCCGTGGCATAGTTCCTGGTCGATGCGGCGAGCAGGTCGGCCCGGGTCACCGAGGGATACAGATTGCCGCCGAGGCCGCCGACGCCCAGGAACAGGAACTTGCCGTTCCACGGCACCGGCAGCTTGACCTCGAATCCAGCAGAGCCGTCCGGCGCGCCCTCGCCCGTTGTCGTCAACGTGCCCTTTACGTCGCAGAGCGGCGGCCCGTCGCCGTCGGTTTTCATCTCGGCCGCGGTGATCGTGATGCTGGGAACCTTGAGCGCCGAGATCGCCGCCACGCCGCAGTCCGTTGCCGCCCTGGCGCCGGACGCAATCAGGCAGCCGGCCACAGCCAACAGCGCGGCCCGCCTCACGGCCGCGCCGGCTTGGCGAGCCCAGCGCCGAGCCTGACGCCGCCATCGACCATCAGGATTTCGCCGGTGATGTAGTTGGCGCCCTCCAGCAGCCAGACGACCGGCTCGGCGACGTCCTCCGGCTGGGCGACGCGGCCGAGCGCGGCGGCATCGGCATAGCGGTCGCGGACGGCGGTGAAGGCCGCCTCGCCCACCCCGTCCTTAAGCCAGCGGGAATCGATCACGCCGGGCGACACGGCATTGACCCGGATCTCCGGCCCCAAGACCCGCGCCAGGGTGAGGGTCAGCGCATTCAGCGCCCCCTTTGATGCCACATAGGCCAGCGAGCTGCCGCCGCCGATCGCGGTCGAGTTGGAGGAGACGTTGACGATCGCCCCCTGCCCTTGGGCCTGCATCGCCGGCACGACGGCGCGGATCATCTGGAAGGCGCCGATCACGTTGACGTCGAGCAACTCATGGAAATCGGCCGCGCCGATCGCTTCAAGGTCCGCCGGATTGACGAACTTGGTGGCGCCGGCATTGTTGACCAGACCGTCGATCCGGCCCCAGCGGTCCAGCGCCGTGTCGGCGATGCGGCGGCAATCGGCATCGTTGGCGACGTCGCCTTGAACAAGCAGCGCCTCAGTGCCGGCGGCCATGCAGGCGGCCATCGTTTCGCGCGCCTCCCGCTCGCTGCGGCTGTAATTGACCACGACCCTGGCGCCCTTTTGCGCCAGCATGACGGCGCAGGCGGCCCCCACGCCGGTGGCGGACCCCGTGACGATGCAGACCGATCCCGATAACTTCATCATTCCCCGTCAGGTTGTTTGCCAGGGGCCTCCCGGCGGCGTTTCGTCCTTGTCCCGCTTGTTATCCCTGTTCGCCATCGCCGCCAAGCTCATGATTCCGCCGGCATTCATGCTGTCGACCATCATTGTCGGGATCAGGATGGTGGCCCCCCGCTCCTTGGTCGTTTCATAGATGATGTTCATGGCGCGCAGCTGCAGCGCGGCCGGGTTCTGCGCGTAGATATTGGCGGCATCGAGGAATTTCTGCGCCACCTCCTGCTCGGCGGCGCCCAGTATCACCCGCGCCTCCTTCTCCCGCTCGGCCTGGGCTTGGCGGCTCATAGCATCTTGAAGTGCCGCAGGGATGGCCACATCCCGGATTTCGACTGAGATGACCGACACGCCCCAATCTGCGGTCTTGCGGCCGATTTCTTCTTTCAGCAGCGTGTCGGCGTTCTTCCGGTCCGACAGCAGGGTGGTCAGCGGTGAGGAGCCGATCATCTCGCGCAGCGAGGTCTGGGCGACGCGGCCGATGGCTTGGCGGTAATCCGTGATCTCCAGCGCCGCCCGCTCAGGGTCATGCACCTGCCAGAACAATATGGCGTCGATATTGGTCGGCACCGTGTCGCGGGTCAAAGCCTGCTCGGCGTTGAACTCGGTGGTCTGGATGCGCTGGTCGATCCAGACGGTGACCGCGTCGACGAAGGGCACGATCAGGAACAGGCCCGGCCCCTTGATCGCCTGCAGCTTGCCTAGCCGCAGCACCACCGCCTTTTCCCACTGATTGGCCATCTGCAGCGACAGCGGCGTCAGCAGGCCGAGCAGGGCGAACAGGCCGGCGATGATATAGAACTCCGTCGTGCCGCCGATCGTCGCCCAATAGAACGATCCAGCGGCGAGCGCGAAGAAGATCACGCTGATGATGCCGGCCGGCGAACTCGCGCTGCGTGGATTCATGATGCTTTCCCCCTGGCCTTCTGGCTTTCTGCAATTTCGTTCAGGCGTTTTGCTAGTTCGTGAAGATTTACACCCTGGCTGTAAGCCGTTACCGCCGTGCTTTGCGCCAGCTTTTCAAGGCGGTTGTCGGTGATCGTCGGCGGATGCTCGGCGACATAAGTCCCCTGTGCGCGGACGAGCACAATTGCGCCAGTTTCTTGCGCTGAATCATAGGCATGACGAACGGTATTAAGATCGACTCTTAACGTGACGGCGACCTCGCGCATCGTCGGCAGCCGTTCCCCCGGCTTCAAGGCGCCGGAAGTGATCGCGGCCAATAGCTGGTCGCGGATCTGGATGTAGATCGGTATGCCGTTGGCCTCGATGTGAAGCGTGTCGAGCATCGCAAACCTGTATGACTATACTCATACAGGATACGCCCCTCAGGACGGGTGTCAAGTTCGATTGCAGACGGTAAAATAGCTGAGCGTAGCGAAACCCATCGATATGATTTAGCCACAGATTACACAGATTTTCACAGATAGGATTATTTCCGCCTTCGGCGGCTTTAACTGGCGCAGAGAGAAATCTTGATCTGCGCTCATCTGTGTAATCTGTGGCTAAATTACTGAATTAAATGGGTTTCCCCGCGTTCGAGAACGAAATCAGGGGAACAATCATGGGGGCATTGGACGGGAAGATCGCGCTGGTGACGGGCGCCAGCCGGGGCATCGGGGCGGCGATCGCGCAGCGATTCGGCGCCGAGGGCGCCACCGTCGTCGTCACTGCCCGCACCCTGGCGGGCAAGGGCAGCGATTATGGCGGCCAGGCGCTGGACGGCTCGGTCGAGGAGGTCGCGCAACTGATCCGCGAGACCGGCGGTCAGGCCCTCGGCCTGCGCTGCGACGTCGGCGACCCGGCCTCGCGCGCCGAGGCGGCGGATGAGGTGCTGAAGCGCTTCGGCCGGCTCGACATATTGGTCAACAACGCCACCACCACTGCCGGTGCCGGCATGTACGACACGATCTCGGCCGATCAGTACAACCGAGTGTTCGAGGTCAATGTCAAAGGCCCGCTCGACCTGATCCAGCGGTTCGGCACGGGCATGGCCGCGCGGCGCAGCGGCTGGATCCTGAACCTGACCTCGAAGGCCGCCGAGCATCCGGTGGGGCCGCCCTTCTCCAAGCTTTATACCGACGGTGGCATGATCCTCTACGGCGCGGCCAAATCCGCGCTCAACCGCCTGACCTCGGGCTTGGCGGCGGAACTGTCCGCGTCGAACGTCGCGGTCAATGCGCTGGCGCCGTTCTCGGTCGTATGGACGCCGGGCGCGGCGGCTTCGGGGCTCGAGCGCTACCGCACCCTGCCCGACTGGGTCGAAGAGCCGGTGGAGGGCATGGCCGAGGCGGCGCTGGCGCTCTGCACCGTCGATCCGCAGGCCTATAGCGGCCATGTCGTCTACAGCACGACCTATCTCCGCGAGACCGGCCGCGCCATCCGCACCCTCGATGGGCTGGACTTCCTGAGGAACTGGAAGCCTGCCGTCGATTAGGCAGCTATTCGAACGCTACACCATGGTCGGCTGTGATTCGAGGCCGCGCAACAAGTCCAGCAACTCATTGTAAGGGAGCATTGCCAATGCGCACATTCGGAAGGCTGAAGCTTCGGGCGGTGCAGTGCGCTGGCTTGGTGGGCCTGCTAACGTTTGCTGCTGATGGGTCGCAAGCGGCAAACAATGTCGGCTGGGTTCTTGCGGATCAGCCGACTGCGACGAGCTATACGCCAAACCCTAAATTCACCTTTAATTCGGCACACGGGTCGGTCACGATTGTACGAGAGAGCGTCACCTACCTGTTAACGTTTGCCAAGCTTTATGATGGTAACACGAGCGAGCCATTTATAGTTCTAGCCAGTGCGTACAACACGTCGGGCCGGTGCATAGCGCAAGGAAGGAGTGTGTCCGGTTCGTCGGTCACGGCTACCGTCCAGTGTTTCACTGCGTCCGGAGGGTATACGAACGCTCCCTTCACGCTACTCTATCAATCACGCAGCGGCACCTTCGGCAATGCGAATAAGGGCGTGGCATATGTCGTGACGGACAACAATACGTCGTTCGACTCTACTGGCCAGATGGTCGAAGCCTTCCAGGAAAAGAAGGGCAGCTACGTCGTTAGTATCGGAGGTCTGGCTGGCGGCGGAACCGTCCAAGTCACGCCCAACAGCACCGCTCTTGATCCCGCAGGGGTCGAGGCCCGCTGCAAGGTGGCCGCGCTGAGCGGCACGCAAGTAAACGTGCATTGCTACACCGCCACGGGCGAATTCGCCAACGAAGACTTCAATGTCGGCTATGCGGTCGGCGAGTCGCTCGGAGTGGTCGGCGGGGTGAAGGCGCGAGCCGCCTGGGCCCTGGCGAACAACCCGACCAGCACGAAGGCCTATGCCGCGGCGGATCAATATAACGGGTTCGGCACCGGCCGGCTGACGGCGCAGAAGACCGGCACCGGCCAATATACCGTGACCATCCCCGGCACAGTCAGCTACGGCACGTCCAATGCGCTGGTCACGGCCTATGGGTCGGGCAGTAATTACT
>CAZNNJ010000204.1:0-956 GCA_964574305.1 uncultured Rhodospirillales bacterium
ACCGTCAGGATGCCGCCATCCGGCATGGCGTCGCGGGCATTGACGACGAGATTGACCAGCGCATTCGTCAGCTGTTCCGGGTCGATGTGTGATTTCCACAGTCCGGACGCGACCTTCGGTACGATGGCGACCGATTCCTCCACCATGCGCCGAAGCATGTCGGTCGTGCTGATGACCAGCGCACCGACATCGACGTCGGCAGGCGCCAGCTTCTGCAGGCGGGAGAAAGCGAGCAGCCGTCTGGTCAGGCTCGCGCCGTGGCGCGCGGCCTTCAACCCCCCTTCGATCTGCAGCCGGGCTTCCGGCTTGAGGTCGCTGTCGTCTTTCAGCGTCTCCAGATTTCCGTAAATCACCGCCAGCAGATTATTGAAATCGTGAGCGATACCTCCGGTCAACTGCCCGATTGCCTCCATCTTCTGGGCCTGAAGCAGCTTGCTCTCCAGTTCCTTCGTCCGGCCGATATCGTGGGCGATGAAGAGCACCCCGGCGACCGAGCCGCCGCGTTCGTGCAGAAGGGCGGCTGAAACGCGGAGTTCGAGAATGGTGTCGTTGGGGCCGTACCGACGAATCTCGACGTCGCGGAACCCCCCTTTCTCCCGGGCTATCCTGATCAGATCGTCGCCGGTATGGGTGTTGGGCGGCGATGGCCGCATAACATGTGTCCGCCATGACCTGCCGATTGCTTCGGCCGCGGAGAGTCCATAAAGCTCGGCGACGGCAGGATTCCAGATCGTGATCCGCTCGTCGGCGCCGATCGCCCAGATGGCCACCGGCGCTGATTCGATGATCGCCGAAAGCGTCTCATTGGCTTGCCGCAACTCTTCGGCTCCGCGCTGACGTTCCTCGAGGATGGCCTGCTGCTGCCGGCTTTCCGCCAGGGCCGGCGCCACCGCCTTTGTTTGCGTGACGTCGGCCAAGAGTCAGGATCTGGCGGCCCTCCCCGTCTTTGTAACCGG
>CAZNNJ010000204.1:966-5516 GCA_964574305.1 uncultured Rhodospirillales bacterium
TTGGTTGACGGTGCGCAGTGGTCGGATCCTGCGCGCCTCACCTGCTTTTGAAACCGGTCCGATCGGAACGATGACGGGAAATGTCTCGCCGTTCGCGCGCCGCGCCAACAGTTCCAGGCCGGCACCCATCTCGCGGACGCGCGGCTCCGTCGCAAACAGGGTTCGATGCAGGACGTGCCCGGTGCGCAGATCTTCCGGCATCAGATGTTCGATCGGCTGGTTGAGCAGCGCATCGGAAGAAGAGCCGAACAGGGTTTCGGCGCGTCGATTGAGCTGGACGATCCGGCCCTTGACGTCCGTCACGATGATGGCGTCGGGGTTTGAATCGAAGATAGCGGTGTCCAGTGCGCGCAGATGCGCCAGACGCGCGAGCGCCGCTCTGAGAAGCCCGACGATCGCCAGGTCTCCCGTAGCGACGACTGCGAAGACGGCGAGTGAGGTGATCTCGGGCGTACCGGTCACCTCGAACGAGTAGTGCGGGGGCATGATGAAATAAAATGCCGACAGCGTCGACAATATGACGGCGAGCGCGCCAGCCCTTGCCCCGAGAAAGAAAGTCGTCAGCCCTACCGCCGGGAAGAAGAAGATGAAGTAGCCGCCGGCAATCCAAGGGTCGCTTGCCAGCCGCGCCACGGTTGCCACGGCAACGGCGAGGGCGCCCACAATATAGGCGCCAGCCGATCCCGACCGCACGATCGGAGGATCGACATAGAGGCTTTCGAGTAAGGATTTTTCCCGCATAAGCTTTCCATTTTCGCCCCGGGCCACCGCAAGATTGCTATGTCGGAAGCCAGGAACTCCTTACTCATTACGGGCGGTGCGGCTCGGTAGATCGATTCCGACCTGTACAACTGCACCCTACAGCGGAGGCCATGCCGAATGCCGTTGATGTCAATCAACTCGGCGGGTCGCCGGCCCCCGCGATGGGTAATGCAGTAAAGTGGCGTGATTCCCTTGGTTTAGGAAGCACACAAAGGGATTAATTCATTCAGGATCGTGGAGAGTTCACGTTCCGGATTTGCCGATAGCGGCCATCGTTCCGCGAGCTATATGGAATTCGGTTGCCCTGCCGGCGTCGACTGTCCGGTTTCGGGCCCCACCAGGCTGATATGTTCCAACGCGCGTCGCGCGCCGATATTGCCGCGGTCGGCGGCCTCGCGCAGGATGATCGCGGCCGAATCGTAGTCCGGGACGGCGAGATCGTCGACCAGCAGGCAGGCTACCGCCAGCAGGGCCGGCGTGTGCCCTCGGGTTCCGGCGCGGCGCAGCCAGGTTTCGGCCTTTGCGAGATCGTACCCCGCGAAGCCGCGGCTGCGATAAAGTTCGCCCAGGCGAAACATCGCTTCCGTGTTGCCGGCCTCGGCTGCTTCCGTCAGCAGCCTGGCACCCCGGTCCCGGTCGACCGGAATCGCCTGTCCGGCGACCAGCAGCATCGCCAGCGAAAGCTTGGCCAGCGGATTGCCGTGCGCGGCGGCCTTCTCAAACAGTTCGGCGGCCTTGCCGGCGTTGGTGCCTGCATAGAGCGCGCCCAGCCCGAACTGGCCTGCCGCGCATTCCTGGTCGGCTGAAGCGCTGAACCAGCGCTCTGCCTGAGCCAGATCCTTGCCGACGCCCAGGCCCGCGGCGAACTGGCTTCCCAGCCGGGCCTGGGCCTCCGCCTCGCCCTGTTCAGCCGCCGCCATGTTCCAGTAACGCGCCTTCTCCAAATCCTGCGGAACCGACCTGCCTGCGGGCCGCAACCGGTTGCACCCGAGCAAGGCCGGGTCCGACCCGGTGCCGGCGGCCGTCGACCCCCCGATCGGAACGACCCGGCCGGACAGATAGATGTCGCCCAGCCGGCTCATCGCCTTCACGCTTCCCCGGCCGGCGGCTTGCTCGTACCAGCGCACGGCGCTGACGAAATTCGGGATCACGCCGATGCCGCGCTCGTAACATTCGCCAAGCCGAAGCGCGATATCCGGGTCCTGGTGCTCCGCCAGCGCCAGCAGGGCGCGGACCCCGGCGGCATTGTCGCCCCTGGCAAAGCACCGGTCCGCTTGGCTCCTCAACGCGTCCGGCGTCCCTTGCTGCCGGCGGAGCAGCAGCCGGACTGCCGCCCGAGCCGGTCGAAGGTCAAGGTTCACGCATCGCCTCCGATGCGACGCGCAGTCCGCCGTTGACGATATAGGACAGGATCGTGCGCCGGCCGATGAGGACGTCGCCGGCTACGGTCATTCCCGGGATCAGGCGAAATCTCGCGGGAAGATCGCGCAGCGGCGTCGGATCGATCGTGACCCGGGCCTTGAAAAAGGGCGAACGGATTTGCTGCATCTCGCTTTGGGTGAAGGAGCCTTCGCTGATGGAGGTGATCGCTCCATTGGCCGTGCCGTGATTCATGAACGGGAACGCATCGAGCTTGACCCGCACCGTATCGCCCTCGCGAATGTATCCGATGTCCTTGCTGTCGATTTCGACCTCGGCTTCGACCGGCCCATTGATCGGCACGAGGGTGAAAAGCGGCTTCGCACCCGCATTGCCGGCCTCGACCACCGAACCGATGGACGCATTGCCGATCTCGAGCACCACCGCATCCTCGGGTGCCTTGAGGCTGACCATGCTGCTGACCTTGTCGGCCTTGGCCAGCGTCTGCTGAGTTTGGTGCAGATCGTCGCGTGCGGCGACGAGCTGGGTGCCGACGTCGCCCTGCCATTTGCCGATCGCCTCTTCGCGCTGGGCCGCGAGCGCTTCCAGATCGTGGTTTCCTCCGATCAGCGCGTTGCGGCTTTCCGACAGCAGCCGCTCGGTTTCGGCGCGCGTGTCGGATGCGTTCAGCACTTTCAGCTTGCTGCTGTTGCCGCGGCTCTCAAGGGTGGCTTCCATATCCTGCACCTTGGTGGCGAAGCCCAGCCGCTGTTCGAAGAAGCTGACGTCTCCCTCGGCTTTTCTGACGGTCGCCTTGGCGCTCTCGATGCGGGCGTCGAAGTCCGCGAGCATCTGCCGGTACTCGCCCTGGTGTTGACGCCAAATCGAGAGTTGCAGCTGCTCCGCGTCGTTCGGCCCGCCCGCGTACGGCAATCCGGCAAGCTCCGCCTCCAGGCGTGCGACCATGGCGGTGACGCTCGTCAGATGTTCCCGCTGCTGAGTCACATCCGCCTGGGCGAAGGTCGGGTCCAGTTCGGCCAGCACGTCGCCGGTCTTCACGACATCGCCGGCATGCACCTTGATCTGCCGCACGATCGCCCGATCGAGCGGCTGCACATAGACGGTTCCGCGTGTCGGGACCAGACGGCCGGTCGAGGTCACCACCCGGTCGATTTTGACCACTGCCATCAAGATGAGCGACAGCACCACCATCGCGGCCACTGCGTACAGAATCGCGTGCTGATGCTCGGCCGCGGAGCTGGCAAAGAAATCCTGCGTCTCTGACTCGAAGGCGCTGATCGGCGCCGCGAACGAGTCCCTAGAGCGCTGCGGAACGAGCGACGGTAAGCGGAGCATAGAGATTACCCGTGTGTGTGTTGCGGTTCTGCATCTGCCACATGTGTTCGTAGATATCGCAGCGCTGCAGCAGCTCGCGATGGGTGCCGATGTCGTAGACCCTGCCTTTCTCCATCACGAGGATGGCGTCGGCGGGGACGAGCATCGCCAGGCGATGCGACACGCAGATGATGGTGCGCGACTGGGCGATGCGAAGCAGATTGGCGTTGATGATCGCCTCGCTCTCGGCGTCGAGGGCGCTCGTCGCCTCGTCCAGGATCAATACCGGCGGATCGGTGACCAGGGCGCGGGCGATCGCCAGCCGCTGCCGCTGGCCGCCCGAGAGGTCGATGCCGCCTTCGGCCAGATAGGTGTCGTAGCCGCGCGGCAGGCGCTCGATGAATTCCTCGGCGCCGGCGAGCTGCGCTGCCCGGACAACGTCGGCGAAGGTCGCGTTCGGCCAGGCGATGCCGATATTTTCGCGGATCGTGCCGCTGAACAGGAAGCTGTCCTGCGCGACGACACCGATATTGGTGCGAAGATGGCGCAGGTCGATTTCCCGCAGGTCCATGCCGTCGATCTTGATGATGCCTTGATATTTGGCGCTCAGGCCCTGGAGCATCCGCGTGATCGTGGTTTTTCCCGACCCCGAGCGCCCCATGATGCCGAAAATGGTGCCCGATCGGATTTGAAACGATACGCCGCTGAGTGCCCGAGGCGCCCCTTCCGAATAGCTGAAATCGACATTCTGGAAGACGACATTGCCGTCGACGGGCAGCCGCAGGCCGGAGCCGACGCGGCTTTCCTCGGGCGGATGATTGAGTACCGACGCCGCCTCGTAGATCGCGCCGCGGACCTCGCCGACATCTTGAAGAAGCCTCGCCAATTGGACTAGCGGTTGGGCCGTGCGGCCCGCGAGCATGGCGAACGCCATCAGCGCACCCGGCATCACAATATCGGGACGGGCGAGCGAAAGCGCCGCGCCCACCATGAACGAGCCGGCATAGATCAGCCGTTCGAAGGGCAGCGTCAGCGTCGGCGGGACATAGGGTGAGGACCCCCAGAGGAGGAAAAGCATATGGGACTACGCATCG
>CAZNNJ010000204.1:5526-8371 GCA_964574305.1 uncultured Rhodospirillales bacterium
CGCGGGTGGCGGACGCAATGGACGGTGCCAGCTGATTCGCATCGACGTGCTTCCACTCATGCACACGCTGAGGGATTGCCTGTGCCTCGAGCGACTCCACCAGCTTGCGTCGCAGGCGCTTCAGCTCGGATGGGCGGAGCGCCACATCCCCGGTGAGTTGCACATCCAGGTGACGCAGCTCGTACCGTGTCTCGCCGAAAGCGCCCAGCTTCTCGCGCAGCACCTCAGCACCCAGCGGTGCGTTCTGCGCCCCTCGATCGCCATGGACTTGATCGTGCGCATTCCAACGGTGGTTTCGCTGAGAACCGTGCCCTTGGCCTGTTCGGCGCGGATGACCTTGCCGTAACGCTCGCGCATCGGCTTCAGAAAGGCATAGATCACCAGGAAGATGGCGCCGGCCAGGGCGAGCACGAGAAACGCCAGCTGCCACTGAAGAATGAAGAGGGCCGGGACCAGCACGAACAGCGTGATCAGGTCGAGCACGGTATTGAACAGCTGCCCGCTCAGGAATTGCCGCACCTGCCATACCTTGCCGAGCTTGGACACTGTGAGGCCGGTGGGGTTCCGGTCGAAATATTCGAGCGGCAGCGCCAGCAGCTTTCCCATCAGATAGAGATTGAGCCGCCCGTCGATCCGAGATGCCGCGATCTCGGTGAAGCTGCGCTTCAGGTACCCCATCGTCATTTCAAAGAGGATCAGCAGGCCAAGTCCCGCCGCCAGGACCCAGAGCGTGGAGGTCGAGTGGTTCACCATGACCTTGTCGATGATGATCATGACCAGGAAGGGCGGGATGAGCGCGAAGGAGGTGCTGATCAGCGCGGCGATGCCGATATCGCGAAACAGCCGCCGTTCGTGCAGCAACTGGTTCAGCAGCCACCGCAACCCGAAGGGCTGCTGTTCATCGGCGATTTCGTGGCGCTTCTTGATGAGGACGACTTCTCCCGTCCACAGCGCCTCCAGCTGCGGCTCGTCGAGCGCCACTTCCCTCTCCGGCCCGGTGTCGGGGTTTTCCAGCACGACGAGCTGGCCGATCTGCGGATCGTCCGAAACCGACAGCAGGACGGCCGCGCCGCCATCCTTCAGCCGGACGATGGCCGGGAGGACGTTGCCCAGGCGCGACAGCTGGCTCCATCTCGAACGAATGGAGCGCGCCTTCAGGCCGGCCTCGTTGGCTATGGCGATCAAGGTGGCGGTGGGCATCCCGTCGGTGAGATCGACGTAGGAGGCGCGCATGGCGTCGACATTCAGGTCGACGCCATGACGTCTGGCGACACTGACCAGGGCCCCCAGCACGGGTGCCCCGGATTGCTCGTAACGCATACTCTCAAATCCTCTTTGGTATCCTTGATGGCTCCCTTCTTGCGGGCTCCCCGGGGGAAATTCCCGGGGGCGCTCCCTTTTTATTTTGGCGGACCGAGCGCCCTGCCTTGGCGCCAGGCTGAAAGGCATCGGACGAGGAGGGCCTGCGATGCCTCCTCGTCCAAGCCGGGATGATCAGGACAGGTCGATGATCACGCGTACCAATGGGTCGCCGTCGGATGCAGGCCCATGCTGGCCTGGTCGATTTGCTTGAAGCCGATCGCCCAGGCTCCCGAAGTGCTGCCCAGCGTATAGTTGCCGCCGGATTCGTTGGCGAACTGCGCGTTTCCAGTATGGGCATTGGTCTGCGCCAGCCCGTTGGTGCGGAAGTTGCTGTTGACGAGGTCCATGTAGAAATTGTCGTCGATTGTCGGTGTCCCGCCGCTGTAATTATCGAAGGCGGTGGGGTTCGACGACGAAGATACGATGATGTTCTGCTTCACCACGTTGTTGGTCATGGTCGGGCCGCCATTATCCGCGGCCCTGTCCTGGAACAGGATCGCCGATAGCCCGCTTGCCCCCAGATCGAAGATGTTGTTGGTCAGGGTGATGTTGTTGCCGCCGTGAATTTGCACCGAGTTGCTGATGGTGTTGGCGACGATATTGTTGGTGACCTGGACCCCTGACGCGTTGTCGTCGAGATAGATGCCGACGATGTGAGCACCCGAAGCCGCGGCCTGGTTGGGCCCCGAGATGTAGTTGTTGCTGATGACCGACTTGGTGTCGATGTTGCTGCGTCCCAGCTCGTAGATCGCGCCGCTGTCAGTCGAAAGCGAACTCGTGTTGCTGTTCTGCACGATGTTTCCGGTAATGACGTTGCCGACATTGACCGTGTTCGAGTCCCAGTTCTCCACCCCGATTCCGATGCCGGCGGTGTTCTCCACCAGGTTGTGCGAGATGGTGTTGTTGTTGGCGCCGTGAAGGAAGAAGCCGCCGCCGTGGGTTCCGATCGCGCCGGTGCCGTTCACCAGGTTGCTGTCGAAGGTGTTGCCGTTGCTGTTGTTCTGCACTTCGACGGCGCTGCTGGAGGAATTATCCAGTTCGTTGCCCGAAACGGTGTTGTTGTTCGATCCGCCGGTCAACAGCAATCCTTCGCCGTTGTTCGTGAAGTGGTGGGAGCTGATCTGTTGGCTGCCGGGGCCGTTCAGGACGACAGCGGCCCGGCCGGTGGGGCTGGTGTGCTGGAAGGTCAAGCCTTGCAAGGTCACGCCGGTGGCGCCGTTCAGCTGGATCAGCGTGGTCAGCGATCCGCCGCCATCCAGAATGGGGGTCGCGCCGGAAGCCGCCGCGAAGGTCATGCCGGAGTCCGCCGTTCCCAGGTTCAGCGTTGAGGTCAGGTTATACGTGCCGCCCTCGAGGTAGGTCGTGTGGGTGCTGCTGGCCTCCATCGCGGATAGCGCTTTCGCCAACGTCTTGAAGGGCGCGGTGGCGCTGCCGCTGTTGCTGTCGCTGCCGGTGGGGGAGACGTAGAACCCTGCGGGCGGCG
>CAZNNJ010000205.1:0-8353 GCA_964574305.1 uncultured Rhodospirillales bacterium
ATCGCGTCGTCGGAGATCGAGATCGTCGCCAAGGGCAAGCGTGACCTGCTGGTCCCGACCGCCGATGGCGTCAAGGAGCCGCAGAACCGCCGCGTCCAGATCGTCTATTCCGGCGGCCCGACCTCGTAACAACAAGAATGATGAGGCAGGTGCCGGTTCGCCGGTGCCTGCGATCATCGCGGAAACTATCGGTTCGGCGGGTGAGGGATCATCCGCCGAATTTTTTTGTGCCAAAAGCCAATTCAAGTTGAAAGAAGGGGGCGGCACTTGGCCACGTTCCAATGGCTCAAAACCGGATTTACTGAGCTAATACGTACTGGAGTTGGAGTTATCTTGTAACGGGTTTTCGCGGGAGGAGATGATGGGGCGACCGGCAGATCCGCCGCGCCTGACATTCGAGGACGCCATGTCGGTGCACGTCCTGCGTGCACATGGGGTTATATTCAGTGAGCTGAAGCGCCTGTTCGGCGTCAATCCCGCCCGATTCTACGAAATTCTCTGCGGCGCCCTGTTCCCGGGAAGCTGGGAAGCCGCGACCCAGCGCCTGACTGCGAGCGAAACCTGGTGTCCCGAAATCGCCCGCCTGGTCGAGCAGCACGGCTACGGCCCGGTGCTCGCGGCGTTGGCCGGCGCCAATCCCAACAAGAAGAATTTCGAGAAGGAGCTGAGGCGCCTACGCAAATCGGCGTCGTTCCGTGGCGCCGGCTCGATTCAGCGGCCCGCGGCGGCGCGCGGAACCGGCCGCCGGCCCTAACGATAGGCCCGGAAAAACCCCCGCATATCCTCGACCAGCAAGGCGCCATTCTCGAACACGGCGAAATGGCCGCCGGCGGTCCATTCACGCCGGTGGGCGACATTATAGACCCGGCGGTTCCAGCTTTCGGGCGGGGGCGGCAGCAGGTCGTTGGGGAACAGGAACAGGCCGGTCGGCACCTCGATCCGCTCGCCGGGCTTGAGAAAGAAGGCATCGCCGTCGACCAGTGCGACATAGAGCCAGGTCGAGGCGTTGATGCCGTTCAGCCAATAGACCATGACATTGGTCAGCAGCCGGTCGAATTCGAAGGGCGGGGGCTCCGGTGAGCCCGGCGGCACCGTCCAGCCGTGGAATTGCTCCAATATCCAGCCGGCCAGCCCGACCGGGGAATCGGTCAGCCCATAGGACAGTGTCTGCGGCTTGGTCCCTTGGATCTGCTGATAGGCCGATTCCAGGCGGGAGCGTTCCTGGGATAGCTTCAGCCAGTTCAGCTCCTCTTCGGTCATCGGCGGCACGCCGTCGCCGGCGCGGGCAGGCAGCAGGCCCTGCATGTTGAGATGGATCGCCGCCAGATGCTCGGGATGGTCGAAGGCCAGCCATGAGGTGACGCAGGCACCCCAATCGCCGCCCTGGGCGACGTAGCGGTCACAGCCCAGCACGTCGACCATCAGCTCCCGCCACAAAGCCGCCACCTGGCGCGGCGTGATCGGCGCCTCGGGCGGATCGGAGAAACCATAGCCGGGAAGCGACGGGACGATCACGGTGAACCCGTCACTGGCATCGCCGCCGAACCGCTCCGGATGGGCCAGCGGCTCGATGACGTCCAGGAACTCGACCACCGAGCCCGGCCAGCCATGGGTCAGCACCAGCGGCAGAGGGTTGTCCCCCGAACCGCGCTCCAGGATGAAATGAATCTTCATCCCGCCAACCGTGGCCTTGTAGTTGGGAAAGCGGTTGAGCGCCGCCTCCCATATCCGCCAGTCGTAATTGTCGTGCCAATGCGCGACGACCGACTTCAGCCAGGCCATGTCGGTGCCGTAATACCAGGGCCTGGCCTTGGCCTCGACCGGCCAGCGGGTGCGCGCCAGCCGCTCTTTCAGGTCGATGAGAACCGCGTCGGGGACGGCGATGGTGAAGGGTTCAGCCTGGAATGTGTCGTGCATGTTGGCCTCCCGCTGTCTGTTGTGCTGCTCCCAGCATTCACCCTCACCCTAACCCCCATCAAGGGAGAGGGAATCTCTTTTCATGTCCCTCCCCCTTGATGGGGGAGGCGAGGAGAGGGTGATGCCGTCGCATCACCGGTGACTAAACGTAATACGACCCGCCATTCACCGTCAGCACGCTGCCGGTGGCGTAGCTCGCCTGGTCGCTGGCCAGAAAGGCCACCGCCGCCGCCACTTCGGACGGCTGCGCCATGCGGCCCAGCGGCACGGCGGCTTCCATGGCCTTGCGCATCTCGTCGGGCAGGTTGCTCATGATCGGCGTGTCGGTCGGGCCGGGATGGACGCAGTTGACGCGGATACGGCGGGTCGACAGTTCGCGAGCGAGGCCGCGGGTGAGGCCGACGACGCCGGCCTTGCTGGTCACGTAGTGCAGCGGGCCCTCGCCGGACGCGGCGGAGGTCGAGGCAATATTGACGATGCTGCCGACCGTGCCGTTCTCCACCATGATCCGCACCGCGGCGCGGGCGCAATAGAACTGGGCGGTCAGGTTGACGTTCAGCACCCGGGCCCAGCCTTCGTCCGACATATGGATCATCTGGTCGGGATGGGCGGTCGGCTCCTCGCCGCGGGCGAGCTGGGCCTGGCGCTCGGCGATGCCGGCATACATCTCGTTGCTGCCGTCGTTCGGCCCACGGCCGATGCCGGCATTGTTGACCAGGATGTCGACGGTGCCGAATGCCGCCTTGATCTTGGCGAATGCCGCATCGACCGACTTGCTGTCGACGATATCGCAGGCGAGGCCCCGATGGCGTTCGGCCTCCGGGCCTGTTAACACGCTTTTGGCCAGCTCGTCCTTGAGGTCCAGCACCGCGACGCGGGCGCCTTCGGCGGCGAGCCGTTCGGAGATCGCCCGGCCGATACCCTGGGCGCCGCCAGTAACGACGGCATGTTTGTCCTTGAGCAGCATGGGTTCCTCCTTATTCCGGAATATGCATCTGAACGGACTTGCCGCCGTCCACCGGCAGGCAGGCGCCGGTGACGAAGGTGGATTCGTCGGACAGCAGGAACAGCACCGCGTCGGCCAGCTCCTTCGGCTGCCCCCCGCGCTTCATCGGGATGGCACCGGTCGATTTCGCGGCGCGGACGGGGTCGTGCTTGGCGAAATTCTCCACCGCCGGGGTCAGGATCTGGCCCGGGGCGATGACATTGACGCGGACGTTATGCTCGGCCGCTTCCAGCGCGGCCACGGCGCTGAAATGGATCAGTGCTGCCTTGGACGCCGAATAGCTGCTCATCGCCTTCATCGCCAGCAGGCCGTTGGTCGAGGCGATGTTGACGATCGAACCGCTCCCCTGCGGATACATCAGCTTCAGCGCGGTCTTGGTGCCGACGAACACCGCATCGGCATTGACCCGGAAATCGGCCTGCCAGTCCTCCAGCGAGGTCGACAGGATGTCGGAGTAGTGGACCGACATGGCGTTGTTCACCAGCCCGTCCAGCCTTCCGTGGCGGGCGGCGGCATCCTCGATCGCCTCGGCGTAGGAAGCGGTATCGCCGACATCCAGCTGCAGCGCCTCGACATGCCCGCCGACGGCCTTCACCGCCGCCCGGGCCTCAGCCAGGTTCTCCTTGCGGCGGGCGCAGATGATGACCTTGGCCCCTTCCTCGGCCAGCCGGATCGCCGTTGCGCGTCCGATCCCGTCGCTGCCGCCGGTGATGAACACGACCTTCCCCTGCATACGATTGCCCATTGCCTGTCCTTTTCCTGAGTGTCTTCCCAAAAGCCCGTTATGCGGGCGTTATCCAGAAATGAACGGGTAGTCAGTATAGCCGACCGGACCCGGAGTATAGAGAGTTTTGCGGTTGAAGTGGGCCAGCTCGGCTCCTTCGCGGAAGCGCCGGACCAAGTCCGGATTGGACAGGTAATAACGCGCGAACGACACCGCCGCCGCCTCTCCGCTGTCCACCATCGCGTTGCCCCGTTCCAGGCTGATGCTGTCATTGAGGATCAGCGGACCGGTGAAATTGGCCTTCGCGACCGCCTGCCCGTCCACCTGCGGGCTCTTCAGCCGGATCAAATGCAGATAGGCCAGCCTCATCGGATCGATGGCCTTCAGCAGCGTGCTGTAGGTCTCGGTCGGGTCGTCGTCGCTGATGTCGTTGAACAGCACGCCCGGGCAGATACGGATGCCCACCCGGCCGGCGCCGGCCACCTTCACCATCGCCTCCAGCATCTCGACCACCGCGCGAACGCGGTTCTCGGCCGACCCGCCATAGCGGTCGGTGCGCGTGTTGGTGCCGGTCGACAGGAACTGCATCGGCAGATAGCCGCTGGCGCAATGCAGCTCGACCCCGTCGAACCCGGCCTTCAGCGCGTTCGCGGTCGCCTGGCCGAACTCGGCGACCACGCCGGGGATTTCGTCCGTCTCCAGCGCCCGCGGCATGTCGAAATCGACCATGCCGTCCGTGTCGGTGAACATCTGGCCGGCGGCGCGGATGGCGGAGGGGGCAATCGTTTCCGATCCGGGCGCCTTGTTCGCCGTCGCGGCGATGCGGCCGCAATGCATGATCTGGAGCACGATCCTGCCGCCTTCGGCATGGACCGCGTCGGTCACGGTCTTCCAGCCGGCGATCTGGGCCGGGCTGTGGATGCCCGGCGTGCGGCAATAGCCCTTGCCGTTCTCGGAGGGCTGGGTGCCCTCGCTGACGATCAGGCCGGCGGTCGCGCGCTGCCGGTAATATTCGACATTCAGCGCGGTCGGTGCATCGCCATCGCCGGCTCGGCTGCGCGTCATCGGCGCCATGACGATCCGGTTGGACAGTTCCAGATCGCCCAGCTTTATGGGGTCGAACAGCGTGGTCATCAGCGGACGCGCACCGAAGGCGGCTTGTGGCCACGCCGCATGGTCTCGATGAATTTCTCGAACGGGGCAGGGGGCTCTACCGGGCCGGTCGCCGGCTCGCTGCGCGCCCAGTATTCCTTCCAGGACGGGAACAGGTCGTGGAAGCCGCCCTCATAGGGCTCGCGGCCCGGCCAGCGCATCTTGCGGCTGCCGATCGGCGGCTTGTTGAGGTCGGTGGCGTACCAGTAAAGCGGCAGGCGGCGGCGGAAATACCAGCGGCCTTTGATGCGCTCGTACTTGTCGAAATACATCATCTGCATGATGACCCATTCCGGCCCGGTCTCATGCTCATTCTTGGAATAGACGACGCCCTGGGCATGGTCCGGGTCGTCGAACTCGATGATATGGCCGCCCAGATGGTGCGACGTGCCGTCGAACTGCATCCGGTGGGTCTCGTCGAACCAGCGGCGCAGCTCCGCCCGGCCGGTTTTGCCGCCGCCGACCTTCACATCCTCGGGGAACAGGTTGGCCCAGGCGTCGCAATCCCGCATGTCCAATGCCAGCGAGTATTTGGCGGCGAGCTGGCGAATCTCGTCGATCGATTCCAGCCGGTCGATTCGGGCTTCGAGCGAAGGCTTGGCGTCAGTCATCGTTGATCCTCAGGGCTGGGTGAGATCCTGCGGCGCCACGTCCTTCGACGCGGCATCGGCGGATTTGAGGTAGGTGATCAGGGCGGCCAGATCGTCCTTCGAAAGGCCGGACAGGTCATGCGTGTAAGGCGGCTTGGCCGGGGCGGGGCCCATCTTCGCGCCATAGAAGCTGCGCAGCACCGGTGGCGCCGACGACAGGTCGTAGAGCTGCACGACGGCATCGGTCTTCTGCTTCAACAGGCCGGTCGCGGTCATGCCGTCTTCGGTGGCGATGCTGACGACCGTATAGTCCGCATTCGGCACGGTCGGCTTGACCATTGCCTGATAGATGTCGCGCGGCGTCCGCTTGGCGATCACGGTCAGGTCGCGCCCGACCGGCCCACCCTGCTCGCGATAGGAATGGCACGCCGCGCAGGCGCCCGGCCGCGACAGGTCGAAGAAGATCGCCTGTCCGGCCTGGGCTTTGGGGCTTAGCGGTGGCGCAGCGACGGGAGCAGGGGCGGCCGCGCCCCCGGTATCCTCTGCATGGTTGTTCGGCGAGAGCGACATGACATAGCCGACGATCATGTTGAGCTCGGCCTGGGACAGCGAATCCTTGAAAGACGGCATCGGCGTGCCCGACCGGCCGTTCAGCACGGTGTTGCGGACGAAATCCGGCGGGAAATTCCGGTTCCTGAGCGACGGCCCCCGCGCGCCCACCCCGGCCTCGCCGTGGCAGAACGAGCTGCTGCAGGTGATCGAGAACAGGTTGCCGCCTTGGGCCAGCTCGGCGGCGGAGGGGGCGGCTTGGGCGGTGGAGGTTATTAGCGCGAAGGTTAGAGCGAGAAGGCTCAAACATTCACCCTCACCCAACCCTCTCCCATCATGGGAGAGGGCTTTTCTGAGGCTTCTTTTCATGTCCCTCCCCCTTGATGGGGGAGGTGAGGAGAGGGTGAATGCCAAGACCAGGCGTAACATCAGATCAATGCGCATCGCCAGTCCCCTTCCCAGGCAGGGCGAAGACGAACAGGGTCGAGCCGACCGGCGGCACGTTCTTCGCCTCCTCGGGCCATAGCGGCGCGATCAGCGTCGCCGGCGCGCCCTGCAGGCCGGAGGGGACCGCCACATATTGCCTGCCGTTTACCGAATAGCTGATCGGTGAGCCGGAGATGCCGCTGCCGGTCGGGAACGACCACAGCTTCTTGCCGGTCTTGGCGTCCAGCGCGAAGGCATTGCCGAACACGTCGCCGCCGAACACCAGCCCGCCGCCGGTCGAGGTCAGCGGTGAGACGTTGGGCAGCCCGGTCTCATAGGTCCATTCGCGCTTGCCGGTCAGCGGGTCGAAGGCGGCGATGAACGGCTTGGTGTCGGTCGAACGCACCGGACGGATGAAGCCGCCCATGAACATGTCGCCTTCCCTGGCGGCCATGATCGGCATCGCCTTGGTATAGGCGCAGACCTCGAACGAGGTGCTGTACCACCACCCGATCTTGGGGCTGTAGGTCGAGTGGTTGCCGGCACGCGAGCCGTATAGCGACGGACAGATCAGCCTCTCGACATTGAGCTCGGTCTTGGCCGCGTCGATCGGGCGGCCGTCCTTGTCCAGCCCCTTGGCCCAGGTGATCTTGTCGGCATGCGGCCAGCCGGCCACGAACTTGCCCGTCGCCCGGTCCAGCAGATAGCTGTAGCCCGACTTGTTGGCGTGCAGCAGCAGCTTCTCGACCTTGCCGCCGCGATTCACGTCGATCAGCGTCGGCTCCGGTGCGGAGTCGTAGTCCAGGCTGTCGTTCGGGTTTTCCTGGAAATACCATTTCAGCTTGCCGGTCGCGGCGTCGATGGCGACGACGCTGTCGGTATAGAGATTGGCACCTGGCCGCGCGTCGGCATTCAGCATCGGCTGCGGGTTGCCGACGCCCCAATAGACCAGGTTCAGCTCCGGATCGTAGGAGCCGCCGAGCCAGGTCGAACCGCCACCCAGGTTCCAGATTTCCTTGGGCCAGCTGTCGTTGCCGGTCTCGCCCGGGCTGGGGATGACATAGAAGCGCCAGGCCAGCTTGCCGCTCTTGGCGTCATAGGCGCTGATATAGCCGCGATGGGCGATGTCGCCGCGCGCGCCGACCACCACCTTGTCGCCCGCCATGATGGGCGTGAATGAGGTGGTGCATTTGCACTGGCGGTAATCCTCGATCTGGACGTCCCAGACCTCATGGCCCGTCTTGGCGTCGACGGCGACCAGATGGTTGTCGCGCGTCCCCTCGAAGAGCAGGCCAAAGCCCATGGCGAGCCCGGTCGAGCTGCCGACCCCGCCCAGCGTGCCGGACGGCACTTCGCGCGGCAGCGACCAGATCACCTTGCCTGTCGCGGCGTCGAGCGCGAAGAGATGGTTGTTGGGGGCCAGCAGATACATGATGCCGCCCTCCACCAGAGGCGTCGCGCCCAGGCCGCCGCTCTCGCCGGTGGAAAAGGCCCAGGCGACCGACAGGTTCTTGACGTTGCCTTCATTGATCTGATCCAGCGGGCTATAGCTCTGCGCCCCGCTGTCGCCGAAAAAGCCCGGCCAGTTGGCGCCGATGGTTGCGGCTCCCGCGCTCATGGCAAGGCACGGCAGCAGAACTGCACCCATGCCTGCCCAGGCACGCGCCGTCTTTGCCCATTTCTGACGAATCATCCCCATACCTCTTTGGACCCGCACCGGGTCTTTATCGTTTTCGAACTGTCGGGCAAAGCATAACTGAATGTCCAGTCATTTTTTAGCCCGCATGTTTTATGATGGCAAATCCGGTGCGGGGAGGGCAAACATCTTCCTGCTAAGATTCAGCAGCGCCTCCCCCCTTGAGGGGGAGGTCGGCGCGAAAGCGCCGGGTGGGGGGTATGCCGCCGCCTTCTCGAAGCCAGCTTGTGGCTACAGAACCCCCCACCCGTCGATGCTTCGCATCGCCGACCTCCCCCTCAAGGGGGGAGGCG
>CAZNNJ010000206.1:0-8349 GCA_964574305.1 uncultured Rhodospirillales bacterium
TCTGCCAGTGCCCGTCGATCGCGCCGGAATGGGAGAACCCGGCCGGCGTGCCGATCTCGGCCTTCCTGTTCGGCGGCCGCCGTTCGACCGTGGCGCCGCTGGTCGCCGAATCGCTCGACTGGGAGCAGGGCGTGTTCATGGCGGCGCAGATGAGTTCCGAGACCACGGCGGCCCAGGCCGGCGCGGTCGGCAAGCTGCGGTTCGACCCGATGGCGATGCTGCCCTTCTGCGGCTATCACATGGGCGACTATTTCGCCCACTGGCTGCGCCTCGGCCATCGCGAGGGCGCCAGGCTGCCCAGGATCTTCATGGTCAACTGGTTCCGCAAGAGCCCCGAGGGCAAGTTCCTGTGGCCCGGCTTCGGCGAGAATTCGCGTGTGCTGGCCTGGATCTTCGGCCGCTGCGACGGCACGGTCGAGGCTGCGGAAACCGCCATCGGCTTTGTACCGAAGGTGGGCTCCGCCGATGCCGACGTGCTCGACCTGCCTGGCATCGATCTCCGCGAGCTGGTCAAAGTCGAGCCCAAGGAATGGGCCGCCCAGCTCGACCAGGTGAAGGCGCATTTCGACACGTTCGGCAAGAAGCTGCCGCAGCGTTTCAAGCAGGAGATGAGCGCGTTCGAGGAGCGCCTGGGCCTCGTCAGCAGCGCCGAGTAATCAGGAAACCTCTTCCACGATCCAGCCGCGGGTCCGCACCTCGGTCACCCGGTTACGGGCGACCGGGACGGTGAGGCCGTTGGTGAGGCGCAATCGCCAGTTGCGCGCATCGCGCTCGGCCCCGGCGACCGCCTGGGCCGCAACCCACCAGCTGCGATGCACCTGCAGCCCGTCCGCCCCACCGAAGCGGCTGATCGCTTCGTGCAGCGGCAGCAATTCCAGCGTCGACCCGGCCGGTCGATGAATGCGCACATAGTGATCCTCCATCTGCAGGCACAGGACCGGGCCTGACGGCTCCGCCACCCTGGGCACGGGCTGCGCTGACGGTCCTGTTAGAGGCTTTCGCCGCACCTCGATGGCAAGCTCCAGCAGAATCCACAGGCCGCTGATGATGGCTGAGGTCAACGCCGCCTGGCTGTACCAGTCGATCCAGGTCAACCGGGCGACGATCCCGCCCCAGACCGCGCGGCCGATGATGGCCGAGACGATGCTGATCGGCACGGCCACGGTCAGGATCGCGACGACCAGGGAAAACAGCCTGGGCAGTCCGATCCGCGTCGCCAGGCGGTACAGAAGCGGCACCAGCACGCCCACCAGTGCGGTGCCGAGCAGGGTCATGCCGATCCAGTAGAGCGTGCGCGGAACCACTCCGCCATTGAGATAGCTGCCATAGGGCCCAAGCACCCCCAGCAGCACGCCCATGACGGCGGCAAAGCGCATCGCCCGCGCCCACCAGCGCGGGCCGCCGATCTCACCGTTCCAGTCCAGGGTCCGCATGGCCGGATTTTGCCGGCACCGGCTCAGACACGCAACCGGAACCGCCGGTTCGCCCTCCGGCGTACCCGTTCGCCCATTCGCGAAGTTCAAATGGAATCAGGGCAGTCACACCGATAGGCAGGGGATAGCCATTTTGGGAGTTCAGCCATGTCCGTCGTCGTCTCGCCTGTCTCCGTCGTCCCGGACCGTCCGGCGTTCGTGGGACTCGGATTGTCCGCAGGCCTTGCCGCCCTTGCCGGCCTGCTGTTGACCGCCGGCTACGCGCTGCACCCGCTCTGGTGGGCGCCCTGGCTCGCGCCGATCGCACTGATCGCCGCCGGCAGGGGCGGGGCGGGGCGGGCACGGATCGCAGGCGGCGTAGCGGGGGTGATCGCGCTCGTCAGCGTCCTGCCATATTACCTCGAAGTGAACGGCTGGATTGCCACCGTCGTGATTGCGCTGCTCAGGATCAATTCCTGGATACTTGCTTCGCGCCTCACCCAGGCCGCCGTGCGGCGCCTGCCGTTCGGTATCGCTATGCTGATTCTACCCGCGACCATGGCCGCGCTGGAAATGCTGACCCTCGCGATCTCGCCGCATGGGGCCGCGGGAAGCTTGGCCTACAGCCAGATGAGCACGCCGGAGACGGTGCAGGTGGCAGCGCTAGGGGGCGTGCCGGCGATTGTCTTCCTGATCCTGCTGCCCGGCTCGCTGATCGGGCTGCTGCTCATCCACAGCTGGCCGCCTATGCAAACAATCACGGCTTCGGCCGCGGTCGCGGTCGTCGGCGCGGCAATCGCACTGTTCACGCTGGCTCGCCTGGATGCTCCGGTTAGCGGTCCGACCGTTCCGGTCATGATGATCGCGACCGACCGGTTTCCGTTCATCTCCCCGGATTGGGATCCGATCTGGGAGGTCTACCGCGCCGCGGTCGAGCAGTCGGCCACGGAAGGCGGCCTCGTCGTCCTGCCCGAGAAGATCGCGCTCCTGGACGGGCAAGGCGCCGAACGTGCCGCCGCCATTGTCGCTGAGACCGCCCGCCGGACCCGGGCAACCATCGTTGTCGGAGTCGAGGTCAGGGATGCCGGTGTCTATCGCAACCGCGCCTTGGTCGTGGGGCCCGACGGGCGCGCAGCCTGGTATGACAAGCAACGGCTGGTTCCGGGCTGGGAGGCACGCGATGTACCGGGCAAGACGCCGCTGCTGGCCGACCTCGCCGGCGCGCGTCTCGGCGTTGCCATCTGCAAGGATATGCACATCCCCGCGATCGGCCGCGAATATGCCGACGCGGCAGCGCTGATGGCCGTGCCGGCGTGGGATTTCGGGCAGGACGGCTGGATGGGCGCGCGGATGTCGGCGCTACGCGCGGTCGAGAATGGCTATGCCATGGCCCGCAGCGCCCGGAACGGCTTCGTCGGCGCCTACGACCGCACTGGGCGGGTCGTGGTCGAGCAGGCGAGCGGGCAGGGGATCACGGTCGCCAAGGCCGCTCTGCCGGCCACCGGGCATACGACCCTTTATGCGCGGATCGGCGATGTCTTCGGCTGGACGACCGTTGCCGCGACGGTGCTCCTGCTGGGCTGGCTCAGGCGTTCAATCGCCAAGTGACAAACGCGATATCGTGTTTTAGGTAGGACAGCCGACTCATGAGATCGCCCAATGACCGCGACCGCCCGCAAATATCGCCGCGAACAGCCTGATGCCCGCCGCGAGGGGCTGGTCGAGGCGACGCTCCGGTCGTTGGCCGCACACGGCCATGACGGGGCCTCGGTCCGCCGGATCGCGGCGGAGGCGGGGGTCTCGGTCGGGCTGATCAACCATCATTATGCCAGCATCGACGAGCTGATCGCCGCAGCCTATGAGAAGGTGGCGCTGGGCATCGTCCGTCAGCTGCTGAAGATCACCGAGGCCGCGCCGCCGTCGCCGCGCGAGCGGCTCAGCGCCTTCTTCCGCGCTTCCTGCTCGCCGTCGATTCTCGATCCCGACCTGCTCGGCGTCTGGGTCGTGTTCTGGAGCATGATCAAGCATTCGCCGATCATGCAGCAGACCCAGCGCCACACCTTCGCCGAGTACCGCGCCATTCTGGAGCGGCACCTGACCGACTATGCCGCCGAGATCGGGCTCAACGATACCGACATGCGCCTCCCGGCCATCGGCCTCTCGGCCCTGCTGGACGGGATCTGGCTGGAACTCTGCCTCAACCCCGGCGGCTTCGCGCCGGAAGAAGGCGTGCGCCTCTGCGAAGCCTGGATCGACGGCCTCGCCGCCGGCGCCCACCGGACGCTCAAAGCCGGATGACCGCGCAGGATGGGTAGGGCGCAGCGAAACCCGTCAGATCACAAGAATTTAGCCACAGATTACACAGATTAACGCGGATTAAATCCGCGCTACTTGGTCATTCCCGCGAAGGCGAGAATGGCGATCAAAAAATCTGCGTCAATCTGTGTAATCTGTGGCTAAAAATTCTTATGTCCGTTAGCTCGACAGCTTGAGCGGGATGTGCTGCTTGGTCAACGCCGAGGTGATCGCGCCGGACAGTTCGTGGGCGGCGATGTCCTGGTGCAGCGCCAGCCCGCCCTGGCTGTGCCAGACCAGATAGTCGCTGCTCGTCTCATGGAAGCCCAAGGCAGGGAACGCAGCCGGCAGGCTCGGCAGATGGTCGCCATAGAAGGCGCAGAGGCCTGGGCCGCCGCCCTCGCTCAGCGCGCCGCACAGCGTGCCGAGCAGCGCGTCGGCGTTCCGCACGCCGTGGAGGAAGCCGTTGAGCTCGGCCTTCTCGGGAATATCGGGCAGGGCGGCCGTGAGGTCGGGCAGGAGCGGGTGCTTCACCAGCTCCTTCCAGGGGCCGTGATTCTCCATCGTGATGATGAAGAGGAAGGTATGCGGCCCTTCCTCGCGCAGCAGCTCGAGCGCGATCTCACCGACCGCCTCGTCGCTGATATAGCCGTCGGTCCGCCCGGCGCCGGCGAAGGCTTCCTCGCCGATGAAGGCGTCGAAGCCGAGATACGGCAGGACCTGGTCGCGGCGGTAGAAGGTGCGGTCGAACGGGTGCACGCAGATGGTGCGATAGCCCTGCTCGCGCATGCGCGAGGCCAGCGACGGCAGCGGCGTGCGGGCGAAGGCGAAATAGGGGTTGAACCGGTCGAAGCCGACCGCCTCGTCCGGCAGGCCGGTGAGGACCTCGAACTCGGTCCGGATCGTGTTGGCGCCCCAGGTATTGACCGCCATCCGCCCGTACTGGATGCCGAATTGCCGGGCGGCGGCGAAATTGGGAACGATATCGGCCGGAATGCCGGGATGGAGGCGGCGCGGGTCGAAGAAGGATTCGGACTGGACGACCACGATCGGCGTCGCGCTCGACGAGCGTGCCATCACCAGGGCAGGGCGGGATTTGCGGGCCTCGGCGCGGCGGGCGGGGCGCTCGTCGCGGGCGATGAAGCTGTAGGTGAACTGCATCGCCGACGGGCCGATATCGGCCGCGTCACGGAACGGGTCGCCAGTCGGCTTGAGCCGCCGGAACAGCTCCGCGGTCTGGTTGATGAACGGCCCGTGGATCGCCCAGCCGGCCAGACAGATGGCTACCGGCGGCAGCAGGGCTGTGGCCGGGGTCCAGGGCCAGGCCGGCGTCTCGTACACGAACAGGATGCCGAACAGGACGAAGATCATGACCGCCGTCCCGATCACCCGCGCCGGCCCGGCGAAGGGCAGATAGAGGTCCGGGTGGCGGAACAGCTCGATGAACTCGCCCAGGTCGGAAAAGACCGCCGGCTCCAGCAGCGTCGCACGCTTGACCCAGTCGACGAAGGCGAAGCCGATCATCAGCGACAAGATCAGTGTGCCGGCCAGGATCGGCCGCGCGGTCAGCGTAGCTACCAGCACGAAGCCGATCGCCGACGGAACCAGGTCGATCAGGAATTTCATGGAGAGACGCAGCGGCGCGCGCGACACCATGCGCGGCACCAGCGCGCCGGCAATCGCCATCGTCAGACCGATCGTGAAATGCATGGACAGCATCGGCAACTCAGCCTGACACGATATGGAAGCGATTCGCCCGCATGATCGCGTCTCCGATCGCCGCGGGCAACAGGTCAGCTAGACGCAGGCCCAGCACCAGCAGCGAGGGGAAGGCGACCCGCGACCGGCCCATATCGATCCCCCGCTTGACGATGGCGGCGGTGCGGTCGAGCGTGAACAGAAACGGGGTCGGCCCCTTGAAGCGGTCGGTCATCGGTGAATCGAAAAAGCCGGGGCAGATCACGGTGACCGGGATGCCGCGCGGCTTGAGCATTGCCCGGATCGCCTCGCCATAGGCGCGGGCGCCCGCCTTGCTGGCGCTGTAGGCCGGGCTGTAGGGCAGGCCGCGATAGCCGGCGATCGACGACACGATGGCGATGCGGCCACGGCCCCGCGCCAGGAAGCCGGGCAGCAGCGGTTCGACCGTGTTCATCACGCCCAGCAGGTTGGTGCGCACCTGGCGGGTGGCGAGCGTCAGCCCCTCCAACGCCGTGCCCGGGGCCGGTCCGGCGGAGGTGCCCGCATTGGCGATCACCAGATCGACCGGCGCACGGCTTTCGAAGTCCTGAATCCAGGCGCCCAGCACCTCGGCGTCGGCAACGTCGATCGCGGCCGCCC
Source organism: uncultured Rhodospirillales bacterium (assembly GCA_964574305.1). GTDB lineage: Bacteria > Pseudomonadota > Alphaproteobacteria > BOG-932 > Roseiterribacteraceae > BOG-932. The sequence goes on from CAZNNJ010000206.1 coordinate 6,045, forward strand.
GCACCTCGGCGCCGGCTGCCCGGCAAGCCTCGGCAACCGTTTCGAGCTTGTCCTGGCTGCGGCCGATCAGGCCCAGCGTCACACCGGGCCTCGAATAGGCACGCGCCAAGGCGCCGCCGAGACCGCTCGACGCGCCTGTGATCAGGATCGATGTGAAGCCTGCGCCTTGACCCACGATTCAGACAGCCAGGGAGGCGCTGTCCAAATCCTCGGCGATGATCTCATTCTCGGCGACCCGCACCGCGACGGTCGACACCTTGCGGTCGCGGACGACGTTCTCCAGCGCCGTCACCGAACCGGCGACCGCCAGCTCGAGGCCGGCCTTGCTGAAGAAGCCGCCATTGACCTGGGTCCGCGCCGCGACGACGCGTCGGAAACAGTCGAACAGGGCTGCGTTGGGCGGGGTCGCCTCAGTCCAGAACCGGTCGAGCGACGGCTGGAAGGTCAGTTCCGGCATGTCATAGACCGCATCGCCAAGCGTCTTGACCGACCGGCCGCGCGCCAGGGCGATCAGCCCGACCGTGCTGTTGACGGTGACGACGCTGCGGCTCCTGCCCAGCATCGCCTCCAAATCGCCGCCTTCGACGTAGATGACCCGATCCTGAACCCCGGTCGAGGCCGCCACGTCGGCCACCAGGGAGCGCCAGTCGCTGAGGCAATTGTCGAGCGGATGCTCCTTGATCACCAGCAGCGTATCGGCGGGGGCATGCTGGGCGAAGGAGCGGACCACATACTCGATCGACGGCTTGATCCGGCCGAACGGCGAGTGCTGGCGGATCTGGGAGTCGCAGTCGAGCTGCAGCGGGAAGAGATAGAACGGCTTGTCGCTCGACAGCACGTCCTTCATGGCACGCGCCGTACGGCGCTTGGCCGAGGGCTTGCGGGCAAAGCGCCTGAGCCAGCCGCCATATTCGTAGAACGGATGCCACGGACGGTGGGTCTTATAGCTGGGGAAGCGCCACCACAGGGCAACGGAGGCGACATTATAGGCCACGTCCTCGATCGCCCGGCGCTGGAAGCTGCCGGGGGCGGGCAGGCCGCCGCTCCAATCGGGCGTGTCGAGCGCCGCGTTGCGGTACCAGTCCGGATCGCGGGGCAGGGGCGAGTTGCCGTTGACGCCGCCCCGCTCCATCGTCACCCAGTTCGGCCGGATATAGCCCTCATCGACGACGAAGACCTGGATGCCGCGCAGGCTCGCGACGCGCACTGCCTCCCGGTGCAGCGGACGGCAGTCGCCGAACAAAATGATGTCGGTGATGCCCCAATCGGCCAGGCGCTCTTCCAGGAATTGCGGCCACGCCTTCAGAGCGCCGCGGAAATCGACGGAGCCCGACCGCATCCAGAACAGCTTGTCGCCGCCGTTGAAATTGATGCGGTGAACATCATGCCCTTTCTTCGCCAAAGCCGCGCCCAGCTTGGCAAAGAACTGCGTCGCCATCCCCTGCAGAAACAGGAAGCTACGCTGGTTTGACATGCTTCTGCCTCTTACCCGGATGTGCTGTGCCGACATGTGACGTTTTCGTTGTTCTAAAATTCCCGAGCCGGCGCATCAGGTCGCCCTGGAGACGCCGTAAAATAACAAGCACGCCCGGCCTCCAGAGTTCTGGATGCGACAGACGTTCAATCAAGATTTCCGGACCACACGAAATGTGTGTCACGGGATCGAAATAGCGCGGATATAGAACAAGTGAACCCGCGATAAGTTCCTCGAGCGTGAGTTTTCTTTTGCGGCGCAAGATAGGCGCCAGATCGGTCGTCAATCCCCAGCCGGCATAGAAGGGCTGGCCATAGACCACGACCTTGCGACGACGGATCAGCGCCTCGAACCCGGCGAGCGAGGTCAGCGTGTGAATCTCGTCGACCGCCGGGATGATCGCGGCGGTCGAGACGCCGCGAACGATATAATCGGCATGGCGCATGGCCTCGTCGTCCGGTATCGCGCCCAGCCGGTGGCCGGCATCGACGTCGGGATGCGGCTTATAGATGATGAAGGCGTCGGGGTTCAGCGTGCGGACGCGCTGCAGCAGGTCGATATTGCGGTAAATGCCGGCACCGCCCGTGGCGACCGAGCGGTCGTCCTCCACCTGGCCGGGCACGAACAATGTCCGCCGCCCCGCGGGCACCGCGATCTCCGGCATGGCGGCCCCGGTATTGTATTTGGTGATCCCGCGCGCCACGAGCGTCTGGATCAGCCGGCCGGCGCGCGCGGCCAGGCGCGCATCGAAATCGGTGGTCCGCAGCAGGTTTTCGAGATCGCTGGGCGTGGCCGGGTCGAAATTGATTCCCGTGAGGTCGAGGACGATCC
>CAZNNJ010000207.1:0-2848 GCA_964574305.1 uncultured Rhodospirillales bacterium
GCCTCCTCGCGGAAGCGCCGTTTCCGTATCTGCCCTCCGGCAGCAGCGAGGCTTAAGAGGTCGGGCCGCCGGTGAAGACGATCTGGACCCGCCGGTTCTGCGGCTCGCGGACGCCATCCGCGGTCGGAACCAGCAGATCGCGCTTGCCCCTGGCGACGATCTCGATCTCGCTCGCGGGCACGCCGTCCTTCTCCAACTCTGAAGCGACCGACTCTGCGCGGCGGCGTGACAGACGCATATTATAGGCGTCCGAACCCACCGTGTCGGTATGGCCGGTCACGGTCATCTGGGTGATGTGGCCGCTCTGGGCATTCTGGGCCGCCTGGCCGACGATGCGCCTGGCGTCGGCGGTCAGGTCCGACTTGTTGAAGTCGAAGAACACCAGATAGCTCCTGGGCGCCTGCGGCGGGGCGGCCGGCGGCGGCGGAACATAGGCAGCAGGCTGCGGCGCGGGCGCCGGCGGCTCGCCGAAGGCGTAGCGGACGCCGAACAGGACCGAGTTGTGGTCGTAATCGTTGGTCACGCCGCGCGGATAGCTTTCGTCGGTGCGGCTGAACCAGCGATATTCCGCGCTGAGCGAGATCTGGTCGGTCACCTGATAGGAGAGGCCGGCCATCGCCTGATAGGCGAAGCCCCACGCATCCGGGCCGCCGACATAGGCCGGATAGGGCATCGTATCGGACCGGATATGGTAGGGCACGTAGTCGGCGGCGCCGACGCCGACACCCACGAAGGGCGAGATCGGTACCCCCCAATCCGGCGTCGGGATGTGGTAATAGGCGTTGCCCATGATGGCATAGTCGCGCATCGAACCGCGCACGACGCCCTTGTCATAGCCGCGGATATGGTTGGCATCGTTGTAGCGGAAGGCGCCTTCGAGCTCGAGGTCGAGGCCGTTATTGAAGGCATAGCCGCCGTTCAGCGCGCCGACATAGCCGTCGTCGTACTGGGCGTTGCCCCGTACCGGAACGCCGCTCGGCGAAGTGGTGCGCAGGCGGGTGTCGTGATTGAGCCAGCCGATGCCGGACTTGGCGCCGATATACCACTGGCCGCCAGGAAACCATTCGTCCATCCAGCCGGCATCCGATGAGCTGGCGGACTGTGCCATCGCCGTACCGGCAAGCAGGCTTGCGGCAAGGCCAGTCAAATACCAGAGCTTATTTCGCATAATAATACACCTTTTTCGTCGTGATTAAGACCCGACAGAGCCTGAGTAAGGCATGGGGAAAATCCCTACGCCTTCAATCAACGACCCGAACGTCCGCCTACTTCGAGGAGTTCCAGGGAAAGGTTCCGCAAGAATACGTTCCAGAGTGAACGTTGCAAATACGCAACACTTTATTTTTCCTAATAAAATCTTGTTACAGATTTTTTCCAAAACGGAATGACTGTTCTGCATTTTCAGCAGGGTACAAAAAAAGAGCGCCGCCCCGCGGTACCCCGCGAGGCGGCGCCTTTCATCAGAACCATCAGCCGTTGCCGGTGCCGGCCGCCGATTTCAGGCATTCTTCCTGCTGCGCGGTGGGCGTCGCATTCGACATGCAGGCATTCAGCTTGTCGGCGTTCCAGTCCGTGCCCTTGCGGCTGTGGGCGGCAGTTCCCGACATGTGGTGGTGCTTGTGCATGGGCTTTTCCGCCTTTGCCGTATCGTCAGCCGGAGCGGCGGCCGGAGCCGAAGCCTGGTCGGAGGACGAGGGCGAAGGGGAAGACGGGGTGTTCTGCGCAAACGCCGTCACGCTGACCAGCAGGGCAGCGGCGGCAACCATTCCAAATGTTCTCGACATAGTGAGAAACCTCCAAAGTTGTCTCCTTGTGAGGAACACAGCTTTGGAGGCTCAAGTTCCGGAATCCCCGCTTCGCGCAGCGAATCAGGCGGCCGCCGCAGGCTCCGCCTGGGCGGGATGGACCGGTACCAGGGTCAGCCCCTCCGAACCGGCCCCGACCGACACGGTATCGCCGTCGCGAATCTCGCCCTTGAGGATCAACTCGGCCAGCGGATTCTGCAGCGCCCTCTGGATCACCCGCTTGAGCGGACGGGCACCGTAGACCGGATCGTATCCGGCGTCCGCCAGCCAGGCGGTGGCCTTGCCGTCCAGCACCAGCGTGATGTTGCGGTCCTCCAGCATCCGGCGCAGCCGCTCCAGCTGGATGTCGACGATCACCGTCATCTGCCCGCGGGTCAGGCGCTGGAAGATCAGTATCTCATCCAGCCGGTTCAGGAATTCCGGCCGGAACGCGCCGCGAACCACGTGCAGCACCTTCTCCCGCACCGATGGCAGCAGCTCGCCTTCCGGCTCGTTGGCCAGGATTTCGGACCCCAGGTTGGAGGTCAGGATGATCAGCGTGTTGCGGAAGTCGACCGTGCGGCCCTGCCCATCCGTCAGCCGCCCATCGTCCAGCACCTGGAGCAGGACGTTGAACACGTCCGGATGCGCCTTCTCGATCTCGTCGAACAGGATCACCTGATAGGGCCGGCGACGAACCGCCTCCGTCAAGGCTCCGCCCTCGTCATAACCGACATAGCCGGGCGGCGCGCCGATGAGGCGGGAGACGGAGTGCTTTTCCATATATTCGGACATGTCGATGCGGACCATCGCCGTGTCGTCGTCGAACAGGAATTCGGCGATTGCCTTGGTAAGCTCGGTCTTGCCGACGCCCGTCGGCCCTAAGAACATGAACGAGCCGATCGGCCGGTTGGGGTCCTGCAGGCCGGCGCGGGAGCGGCGGACGGCGTTGGAGACGGCGACCACCGCCTCCTCCTGGCCGACCACGCGGGCACGCAGACGCCCCTCCATATGGAGCCGCTTCCCGCGCCCGCCCCCCAGCATCCCTTCGCACTGCCCCCCCC
>CAZNNJ010000207.1:2858-3551 GCA_964574305.1 uncultured Rhodospirillales bacterium
AGGTGCGCTCAAGGCTGCTGCCGCCCCGGCAGCAACGTAACGGCGATCAGGCGGCTAATACCGCCTGAGCGCGCGCCGCCTCGGCCCGCCGGTTTACTTGCCGGTCGGCATGCCGGAGGTGCGTTGCATCTTCTGGACGTTCTCGCGCGTGTCGGCCTGCGCGGCTTTCAGCTGGGCGATGGTCCCGCAGACCTCCTGGCCGCCCAGGCGGGCACGCAGACGCTCCTCCATATGGGGCAGCTTCTCGCGCTCGCCCTCCAGCATCCTGTCGACAGGCACGCCGGTCCAGCGGCTGACCACCGATGCGATGTCGCTGTCGCGCACCGCCTCGTTCAGCATCTGGCCGCCCGCGGCCTTCTCGGCCTCGGCCAGGCGGCGCTCCAGTTCCGGGATCGCGCCATAGGTCAGCTCGCCGGCCTTGGCCCAGTCGCCGGCGCGCTGCGCCTGCTCCAGCTGGGTGCGGGCCTGCTCGAGCTCCTCCTTGATCTTCTGCGCCGAGGACAGCTTCTCCTTCTCGGCGCGCCAGCGATCGGTCAGGTCGGCCGATTCCTTTTCCAGGTCGGAGAGCTCTACTTCCAGCTTCTCCAGCCGGTCGCGTGAGCCTGCATCGTCTTCCTTCTTCAGCGCCTCGCGCTCGATCTTGAGCTGGATGATGCGGCGGTCGAGCTCGTCGATCGCCTCCGGCTTCGAGTC
>CAZNNJ010000207.1:3572-8326 GCA_964574305.1 uncultured Rhodospirillales bacterium
GGCGCAGGCGCCGACCCGCCCCTTCGACGAGATCGATCGCCTTGTCGGGCAGGAACCGGTCGGTGATGTAACGGTTGGACAAGGTGGCCGCGGCCACGATGGCGCCGTCGGTGATACGCACGCCGTGATGCATCTCGTACTTTTCCTTGAGCCCCCGCAGGATCGAGATCGTGTCGGCGACGGTCGGCTCGTTGACGAACACCGACTGGAACCGGCGGGCCAGCGCCGCGTCCTTCTCGATGTATTTGCGATACTCGTCCAGCGTGGTCGCGCCGACGCAATGCAGCTCGCCGCGCGCCAGCGCGGGCTTCAGCATGTTCGACGCGTCCATCGCGCCGTCGGCCTTGCCGGCGCCGACCAGCGTGTGCAGCTCGTCGATGAAGATGATGACCTCACCGGCCGCCGCCTGAATTTCCTGGAGCACGCCCTTCAGCCGCTCCTCGAACTCGCCGCGGAACTTGGCGCCGGCGATCAGCGCGCCGAGGTCGAGCGCCAGCAGTTTCTTGTCCTTCAGCCCCTCGGGCACGTCGCCATTGACGATGCGCTGCGCCAGCCCCTCGACGATGGCGGTCTTGCCGACGCCGGGCTCGCCGATCAGCACCGGATTGTTCTTGGTGCGGCGGGACAGCACCTGGATGGTGCGGCGGATTTCCTCATCACGGCCGATGACCGGGTCGAGCTTGCCCTCGCGGGCCGCCGCGGTCAGGTCGCGGGTGAATTTCTTCAGCGCCTCGAAGCTCTCCTCGGCGTTCGGCGAATCCGCGGTGCGGCCTTTGCGTACCTGTTCGATCGTCTGGTTCAGCGCCTGGGCGTTAACCCCGGCCGAGGCCAGCGCCCTGGCGGCGGGGGTGCCGGCCTCAAGCGCGATGGCGAGCAGCAGCCGCTCGGCGGTGACGTACTTGTCGCCGGCCTTCTCGGCGATCTTCTGGGCGTTATCGAACAGGCGGGCAACCTCGGGGGTCAGCTGCGGCTGGCCGGCGCCCGCCCCCTCGACCCGGGGAAGCTTATTCAGGTCCGCCTCGACGGCGGCCAGCGCCTGCTCGGGATTGCCCCCTGCGGCGCGGACGAGATTGGCGGCCAGCCCCTGCTTGTCCTCGAGCAGGACCTTGAGCATGTGCTCCGGCGTCAGCCGCTGATGATTGCTGCGCAGGGCAAGCGCGAAAGCAGATTGAACGAAGCCGCGGGCGCGTTCGGTGTAGGATTCGAAGTCCATACAGGCACTCCTCAAATGTTGGACGGGGCCCTTGCCTTAAGGCACCCCACAAAAAACCGCCCTCTTGGAGGCGCGGCCATGACGTATCGCAAGGAAACGAGCCTATTATTTAGGCAGGTCCGGGGACCTTCCAAGACCCGCCGGCAGGAAGATTCTGCCCCGAAAACGCCAACGGCGGCGGAGCTTGTGGCTCCGCCGCCGTTGCAAAGTCAGACTGCCGGGATCGCAGCCGGCGAGAGCCTCAGCCCTCGGCCGGCTCGGTCGCTTCGACCTTGGGGCGGCGCGGGCGGCCGCGGCGGACGGGCGCGGGTGCTTCCGGCTGCTCGTCGTTGGCGGGCGCGGCATCGGCCATGACCGGCTGCGGGAACTCGATCTGCACCGGGGTCACGGCAACATGCTCCCCGTTCGCCTCATGGTCGCCGTCGGTGCGGCCGTTGCCGTGCCCGCCCTGGCGATCGTCGAAGGTGCGGATGCGCGGACGCTCCTCATAATGCCGCTGGCTGCCTTCGCCATCCCGATCGGACGGCTGGCGGTACTGCTCGCCGCGATCCTGGCGGTAATTGCCGCCGTCGGGCTGGCCGCCCTCGCTGCGATACTGCATATCGGGCTGCGGGCGATATCCGGGATCCTGCTGATGACGGCCGTCGCGGCCGCGGCCGTCCTGACCACGCCCGTCGTTCTGGCGCCCATCGAACTGGCGTCCGTCATGCTGGCGCCCATCATGTTGGCGCCCGTCCTGCTGGCGGCCTTCCTGGCGGTAATTGTCGCCGCGCGGCTGCTGGCCCTCGATCTGCTCGTCGGTCGGGAACCCGTCCAGCGCCTCGCCGCCGCCCTCTTCATCGGACTGGCCGCCGCGGAATTCCTGCCCGTTATAGCCTTCGGGGCGGAAGCGACGGTTGGGGTCGCCGCCCTGCTGCTGGGCCTGCTGCTCCTGCGCCGCCGCGATGATGCGGTAATAGTGCTCGGCATGCTGCAGATAGTTCTCAGCCATGATCCGGTCGCCCGACGAAGAGGCGTCGCGCGCCAGCTGCAGATATTTCTCGTGAACCTGGAAAGCGCTGCCGCGGATACGAACGTCGGGACCGTTGGAATCGAACGTCTGCATGCGCAGCGGCACATTGGGACGGCGACCGCCATTGTTATTATTGTTGTTATTACGCCCGCGCGACCGTTTGGGGTTGGGACCCTGTCTCATCCTGCCAATCTCTTGAGTTTGCCGGTTTCAGCGATCCAAAAATCGAAATATCGCCGCGGTTTCCTTAAAAAGCCGCGCGTGCGATCTGGCGGTATTATAATTTGTCCGACCGCCGGATATTTCGATGAACGCCGTGCAGCCACCTTAGTGGCTCGGACTCAGAATACAACGAAATTCATTCATTTGTGAAATCAAGCGTCGCCCTGCGCGCTTCCGTCACAGTGTCCGGGATATTTTGAAGCTGAGCGCCCGTTCGATTCCGCCAAGGTCCTTGCGGCTTCCGGCCGGGGCCAGACCGTGCGCCCGCGCGATCCGCGTCACTGCGTCGCCCTGCCCCGCCCCGATCTCGAATACGGCGAAGCCGCCGGGGCCGAGCAGGGCCGGAATCGCCGGGATGATGGCGCGATAGGCGTCGAGCCCGTCCGCGCCGCCATCCAGCGCCAGGACCGGATCGTGCTCCCGCACCTCGGGCGGCAGGCCGGGCAGGTGTCCGCTCTCTATATAGGGCGGATTCGAGACGATGACATCGAACGGCCCTTCGATCCCCTCCGTCCAGCTGCCGCCGGAAAATGTCACGCGCGGCGACAGGCCGTGGCTTTCGGCGTTGGTCCGCGCCGTCTCGAGCGCGCCTTCCGATTTGTCGACGCCGAGGCCGGTCGCGTTCGGATATTCGGCGAGCAGCGCCAGCAGGATCGCCCCGGTGCCGGTGCCGAGATCGAGGATGCGCAGCGGCTGGCCGCGCTCGGGGATCGCCTGGACCACCGTCTCGATCAGCGATTCCGTGTCGGGCCTGGGATCGAGCGTGTCGGGCGAGACTGCGAGGTCCAGCGTCCAGAAATGGCGGCGGCCGACGATGCGCGAGACAGGCTCATGTGCCGCCCGGCGCGCGAGCTCCGCTTCCAGCCGCGCCTTTTCGACCGCCGTCAGCGGCTGGTCGTCCTTGAGATACAGCGTGTCCCAGGAAATGCCGAGCGCATGCTGGACGATCAGGCGGGCATCGAGCACCGGCGTGTCGAGCCCGGCCGCCTTCATCAGCAGCACGGCCTCCTTCAACGCGGCCCGGCGTGTCGCGGCTGTGAGAGTCAGCTTCACGACAGTTCCGCGAGCCGTTCGGCCTGGTCCTGGGCGATCAGCGCGTCGACCACCTCATCCAACGCCTCGCCGGTCATCACCTTGTCGATCTTATAGAGCGTCAGGTTGATGCGGTGGTCGGTGACGCGCCCTTGCGGGAAGTTATAGGTGCGGATGCGCTCCGACCGGTCGCCGGTGCCGACCTGGCCCTTGCGGGTGGCGGCGCGCGCCTCATGCAGCTTGGCGCGCTCGGCCTCGTACAGGCGGGCGCGCAGGATCTTCATCGCCTTGGCCTTGTTCTTGTGCTGGGACTTCTCGTCCTGCTGGCTGACCACAGTGCCGGTCGGGATATGGGTGATGCGCACCGCCGAATCCGTGGTGTTGACCGACTGGCCGCCCGGGCCCGAGGAGCGGAAGACGTCGATGCGCAGGTCCTTCTCCTGGATGTCGATATCGACCTCCTCGGCCTCCGGCAGCACCGCCACGGTGACGGTCGAGGTATGGATGCGGCCCTGGGTCTCGGTCTTGGGCACGCGCTGGACCCGATGAACGCCCGATTCGAATTTCAGCTTGGCGAACACGCCGCGCCCGTTCACCTCGGCCACCGCGTCGCGGAAGCCGCCGAGGTCGGATTCGGAGATTTCCATCACCTCGAACTTCCAGCCGTGGAGCTGGGCATAGCGCTGATACATCTGGAACAGCTCGCTGGCGAACAGGGCCGCCTCGTCGCCGCCGGCGGCCGGGCGGATTTCCAGGATGGCGCTGCGCTCGTCAGCGGCGGCCTTGGGCAGGAGCTGGATCATGATGTCCCGCTCGAGCCCAGGCAGCCTGTCCTTCAGCGCGGCGAATTCCTCCTCCGCCATCGCCCGCATCTCGGCGTCGGTCGACGGATCGGCCATCATTCCGGCGAGGTCCCCCGCCTCCGCCTGGCGCAGGCGTAGTTCCTCGATCGCCTCGGCGACCGGAGTCAGCTCGGCGAATTCGCGCGACAGCTTCTGGAACTTCTCCGGGTCGTCCACGGCGCTGGAGAGCGTGTCGCGCAGTTCGAGATAGCGCGTGGCGACACGCTCAAGATTTTGCTGATAACTCACTTAAGCAGAACCCACTCCGGCCTCAGAAATTATCCTTGCGCTGGCGGATTTCGGCGATGACCGTCACCGGATCGGCGCCGGCCAGCCCCACCGCCCTGGCGATACCCGGTTCGTCGGCGCGCAGGCACGGGTTGGTCTCGTTCTCCAGCCCCATGAGCGCGGGGATGGTGGGCTTGCCCTCCGC
>CAZNNJ010000208.1:0-8299 GCA_964574305.1 uncultured Rhodospirillales bacterium
CCTGCCGCTCCAGCCGACCGACGATGACGGGCACAGCCTGATCATATTCACCCTGGAATCGGTTCACGGACGCCGCTGGCAGGAGAAGGCCGGCACGATCATCGACAATCCACAGAATGTCTTCCGCTTCATCGATATCGGCACCGGCACGCCGCCCTCCATCGATCCGCCAGGCGATTTCCTCGACGGCTGAACTGGGGTAACAATACGCTGCACCGCAGCAATCCCGCTTTCCGCCTCTCGGAGTCTCAGCCCATGCGCCTCAAGGACAAAGTCGCCATCGTCACCGGGGCCGCGAGCGGCATCGGCAAGGAAATCGCCGCGACTTATGTTCGTGAGGGCGCCAAGGTCGCCATCGCCGACCTGAACCAGGCGGCGGCCGACGCTGTTGCCGCCGAGTTGGGCGGGCCAGAGCACGCCATCGGAGTCGCCATGGACGTGACCAGCGAGGAACAGGTCGATGCCGGCACCGCCAAGGCCATCGCCGCCTTTGGCCGGCTGGACATACTGGTCAGCAATGCCGGCATCCAGATCGTCGCCCCGGTCGAGCAGTTCGAGTTCGCCAAATGGAAGCAGATGCTGGCGATCCATCTGGACGGCGCGTTCCTGACCACCCGCGCGGCGCTGCGCCAGATGTACACGCAACCCTCGGGCGGCAGCGTGATCTATATGGGCTCGGTCCATTCCAAGCAGGCCTCGATGCTGAAGGCGCCTTACGTCACCGCCAAGCACGGCCTGCTCGGCCTCGCCAAGGTGGTGGCCAAGGAAGGCGCGGCGCATAACGTGCGCACCAACGTCATCTGCCCCGGCTTCGTCTATACCCCGCTGGTGGCCAAGCAGATCCCGGAGCAGGCCAAGGAATTCGGCATCTCCGAGGCCGAGGTGGTCAAGAACATCATGCTGAAGGACACGGTCGACGGCGAGTTCACCACCGTTCAGGACGTCGCCGAAGCCGCCGTCTTCCTCGCCGCCTTCCCGACCAACGCGCTGACCGGCCAGTCGATGATCGTCAGTCACGGCTGGAGCATGGAGTAGCTTCAGCCGACGTCAGCCTCCTCGATATTCTGTCTTCCGTGCAGAATCCGGAGGATCACAGCATCATCCTGCTCGACGCGATAGAGAGCGAGGTAGGAGCCGAGGACGAGGTGACGAAGACCGGCGAGAATGTCGTCTCGGCCGGGCCGGAATAAGGATAGGCAGCCAGGATCTCCAAGCGCCGCATGAAGCCGGAAATCAGGTCTACAGCAGCAGCCGGATTTCGCTCGCTGAGATAATCGGCAATTGCATCGATGTCTTTAATCGCCCGTGGCGTAAGGCGATAGGTCACTCTCGGGAGCTGTTCCGGTTTTGGTATTTCGCCAGGAGTTGCTTCATCGCGGTTGGTCCATCGACAGGCGTACCACTATCGATCCCCTCTTGCGCGAGTTGTCTAAGCTCCTCAACGGTATAGCCGAACAGATCGCGACGTTCCTTCCACTGTCGGAGGGCTTCGCGGATGACTTCGCTGGCGGATGCATACTCACCGGCCTCGACCACACCATCGACCGCAGCGGCAAGTTCTGGCGACAGCGTTATGCTGCGTTTATCGACATGTCCCATATACGCCTCCATCAACTGTCAGATGGTAGGATATAATCGCACCCAGTCCAAGAACTAACACCGGCTGTAAATCTGGTCCGCATCTTTTGGCCGTGATAGGCAATCAATCGGCACAATCGCAGAGCACCCGCATGAAACCCGCCAATACCGTCCTGTCGCGTTACGGCGCGACGATCTTCGAGACGATGTCGATGCTGGCGCGCCAGCATGACGCGATCAATCTGGGCCAGGGTTTCCCGGAAGGGTGCGAGCCGCGCGAGATCGTCGAGCAGGCGGCCAAGGCGACGCTTGAGCAGAGCAACCAGTATCCCTCGATGATGGGAATTCCTGAGCTGCGCCAGGCAGTTGCTGCGCATGACCGGGATTTCTACGGGCTGGCGCTGGACTGGCAGACGGAGACCCTGATCGTCTCAGGTGGGACAGAGGCGCTGGCCTGCGCCCTGCTGGCGCTGATCGATCCGGGCGACGAGGTGGTGGTGATCGAGCCGATCTATGACACCTATCTCCCGATGATCGAACTGGCCGGCGGGGTGCCCAGGATCGTCCGGCTGAAGCCGCCGGAGTGGAAATTGCCGCTCGATGAACTCGCCGCCGCGTTCGGCCCGAAGACCAAGCTGATCCTCTTCAACTCCCCGATGAACCCGACCGCCAAGGTCTTCACCCGGGCAGAACTCGACGCCATCGCGGCGCTGGTCGCCAAGTGGGACACCTATGCGATCTGCGACGAGGTCTATGAGCATCTGGTGCTCGACGGGGCCAAGCATGTGCCGCTGATCACCTTGCCCGGAATGCGTGAGCGCACCATCCGCATCGGCTCGGCCGGCAAGACCTTTTCGCTGACCGGCTGGAAGGTGGGCTATGTCGTGGCGGCGCCGACGCTGATCCAGCGCGTGGTCAAGGCGCACCAGTTCATGGTCTTCACCACCCCGCCCAACCTGCAGCATGCCGTCGCCTATGGCCTGCGCAAGGAACGCGCCTTCTTCACCGATTTCACCGCCACCATGCAGGCCAAGCGCGCCCGGTTGGCGGGCGGGTCGAGGGCGTCGGGCTCGTCGGTCCGGCCCTGCAACGGTACCTATTTCTCCAATTTCGATATCTGCTCGGTCGCCTTCCAAGGCTGCGACGCCGATTTCTGCCGCGAGATCATCGAAAAAGCCGGCGTCGCCGCCATCCCGATGAGCGCCTTCTACGTCGCCGAGCCGGAAACCAGCATGGTCCGCTTTTGCTTCGCCAAGCCCGACCCTCTGCTGGACGAGGCAATCGCCCGGCTGAAGCGGCGGTTTGGGTAGGGATTTCGCAGGACGGGTAGAGCGCAGCGAAACCCATCGATGAAATTGAACCGCCAAGACGCAAAGGCGCCAAGGAAGACGCCAAGGAAAAGCCGGTTGCCTGCGGCGCTCTGAATCCGCAAAGCGGAGAAGGTCATGCTTGGCGTTCTCCCTTGGCGCCTTTGCGCCTTGGCGGTTCCTCTTCGGCTTCCGACGATGGGTTTCGCTCTGCTCTATCTATCCTACGCCGACACCGCCTCCCGCTCCGCCAGAGCCGCCCGAAACACATCCTGGTTGCGCAGCACGAACCCATCCCGGGCCTCGCGGAACTGGGCGATGAAACGGGCTCCCTCGCGCCTAAGCCGGTCGGAAGTCCAGTCATGCCGGCGGCCCTCGGTGACGGCGTAGGAGATATCCTCGATCACCTGGAACAGCATGGCGTTGCTGGCGGCGGTCACCGATTTCAGTGCCTTCTTATAGCCCTGGATGTCGGGCAGGCCAGGGAACAGCCGCTCCATGATGCCGTACTCGTTCCAGGCGAATTTGAGCTGCGGCGACAGGCCGGGATTGCCGTGGATCCAGCCGGTGAGGCGGAGCAGGCCGGTCAGCGCCCGGAAGTAATCGTCCACCCTGGGGTCGAGATAGTCGTAATCCGGGTCGCAGACATCGCCCTTGAGCCGCCCGGCCTTGGCCAGCACGTCCTTGATCGGCGTGCCGTCATAAGGAAGCATCCGGCAGAAGGCGGCCGAGGCCGAGCCGTCGCCGGCGATCTGGCGCAGGAAGGCGACATTGTCGCGGACCGAATCGAAGGTGGTCGACGGGTCGAACAGCATGAAGCCGAACTCGTAGACCAACCCCAGCGACTTCAGTATCTCGACCGCGCGCAGATTCTCGGCGACGGTGATGTCCTTGTTCAGCGTCTCCAGCCCCCCAACGCTGCCCGATTCCAGGCCCATATAGACGTAATAGAGCCCGGCCTCCTTCATCTCGGCGAACAGGACCGGGTCGACCGCATCAGCGCGGCAATTGATCTTCCAGATCACTTTGCGGGCGAGGCCGGCGCGGTAAAGCTCGGCGATGAATTCGCGGGTCCAGCGCTGCCAGACCGGGCCGAACAGCGGGAAATCGTCGTCCTGGAACAGGAAGATGGTGATGCCGCGCTCGTCATGGAGCATGCGCATCTCGCGCACGATCTCGGCCGGCTTGCGGGTGCGCACCACCTTGCCGGGCGCCGAGCGGTAGAAGACATGGATCGAGCAGAAGGAGCAGGTGCGCACGCAGCCGCGGCTGGCCAGGATCGGCAGCGCCTTGCGCCCCAGCACCGCCATCGGGCGATAGCTGCGCTCAGGGTACGGCAGGTCGTCCAGGTCCCGCACCAGCGGGCGCAGCGCATTGGCGATCACCTCCCCGTCCGACGTGAAGGCGATGCCCAGCAGGAAACGCCAGTCGCCACCGGCCTCGATCGTGTCGACCAGCTCGACCAGGGTCGCCTCGCCCTCGAAGCGGACGACGCTGTCCAGTTCGGGGATCAGCTCCAGCGCATGCTGGTAGCTGAGGCTGGGGAAATGGCCGCCGATGGTGAAGTGGCAGCCGACGCCGTTCGCCCGCAGATAGCGGATCAGCTCGCCGAAGCGGTGGACATAGAACTGGAAGATCAGCGAGAAGCCGACGACGATCGGCTTTTCCCGCCTGATGACCTCCAGGATCGTCCGGTGATCCTCCTGGAAATCGACGATCGTCACCTTGCGGCCCTCGCGCCTCAAGGTCGCGGCGAGGTAGCCCAGGCCCAGATTCTCCTGTTCCTGGAAGCCGACCAGCACGACGCGGCCGGCGCCGCGGACATGTGACATGTGGACAGGGGACATCATCTGCGGCTCCGTCCCGGGACGGCCGCTTATGGCGGTATTCATGGCGCACTCCTCATCTGGGTGCAGCGATCGATTTTAAGGAAATGCGCCGAAGGCTTCGCGGCGCCAGGCTATGAAGCCAGGGGCCGCGAAGCCTTCGGCCCGGGACGTGTCAGGTCCGCTCGCCAAGCCCGCCGAGGAGTTTGTCCACGGCGGCGATTTTCGCCTGGTAGATATTCTTTTGCAGTTCCAACTGGACCTCAATCACTGCGCGGCGATTGATCTCGCCCAGTTCCTGCAGGATCCAGGGGCTGATCGGGTCAGTGAACCAGCGCCAGTTAAAAATCAGGTCAGAATCGAGCTCTTCCGCTTTCAGTAGATCGGGCATCGGTCGTCTCCACCTGCATAGTGTCTATCGGTTATTGTTTTCGGTACGCGATGGGCCGCGCGAAGACTCGCGTGGGTGGACTTCGGCCGCCGCGATGGGCAACCGGCACTCTAATTTATGAGTCAAACCTCCATGAGTCTAGTATTTTTATTATGATATACCTTATGATTACCCGTGGATCATAAACCGGATTCTGATTTATCAGGATATTTTATAGAATTTTCTGCGAATCCGTAGAATTAATACTCAATTTTAACTAGGGTTAATTGAGCGTTCTTTTATCCGGGCAAAAAGATATAGAGCGGTTTTGCGGTTTGTGATCCGTGTCACGGAAATATCCCCGGATACGGCCCTGCGAATTCCGTTGATCCGCCGCCCGGCACACCGCACAACTGCGGCGCCACGCGCGACGGCGGGAAACCCTGATGCTTCGATTGTCGGCCGTTCTTTTTGCGAGCCTCGCGGCGGCCATGCCGCTCCATGCCGCCACGTCGCAGCACCAGCTCGCCTGCCCGACAGTGGCGCCGACAAGCTGGAACCTGCGCGCCGATGCGCGGCTGATCCGCTCGGCGGTGCTGGGCGCACGGACCGGGGTGGCGATCAACGACGCCGCCCCGCCCTATCTGTTGCCGGACAGGAGCTTTCGCCAGGGCGGGGCCTGGCACAATGTCTGGGTTCTGGATGACGAGCCGGGCTGGCTCTATTTCGTCGAGTGCCAGTATGTGGGCTCGCGCGACGTTTTGCGGCTCAAGGCCGCCGGGCTCAAGCAATGTGAGCAGGTGTTCCGGCGTAACGAGGACAGGCCCGGCGCCGCGGATGCATTACAGACGATGGCATGCGACTAGGGCCATCGCGGGCCGCCGCCGAAAAGCGGCGACCCTGTCGAGAGGCTTAGACGGCCTGAAGGTCGACGGCCGAGCTCTTGCCGTTGCGGCCGGCCTCGAGCGTGTAGCCGATCTTCTGGCCCTCGATCAGCGAGCGCATGCCCGCACGTTCGACGGCCGAGATATGAACGAACACGTCCTGAGCGCCGTCATCCGGCTGGATGAAGCCGAAACCCTTGGTCGCGTTGAACCATTTAACTGTACCTGAAGCCATAATCATTCTCCTGAAGAGAGGTTTTCAGCCGGCTGAAATAGCCGGCTGCATCAAATTTCATTCGGGAGAACGAGGTCAGCCGAGCAGTGAGCAACGGTGATAACGGACAGACCCTAGGGAAAGTGACGTGGCTTATATGCGCCTTTACCGGCCGAATTACGAGGGGTTAGGGAAATGAGCCGGGTTCGACCGGCCTTCCCCTGCCGTTGTGCTGTTCCGACATTCACCCCCACCCAAGCCTCCCCCATCGATGGGGAGGGCTTAACCTTCATGTTCCTCCCCCCTTGATGGAGGAGGTGAGGTGGGGGTGAAATGCAGCCGTGAAGCTCAGCCCTAAGACACCTGCTCCGGCATTGCCTTGGGCACCCGCATCGTCAATGCCGAGCCGGCCGCGGCGATCATCACCACGGCGATCCCGGCCCACTGCCACAGCGTCAGCGCCTCGTGCAGCATCGCCAGCCCCATCAGCGCGCCGGCGGCGGGGTCGAGGGCGGCGATGATGCCGTAGACGCGGGCCGGCATCCGCGTCAGCGCCACCATCTCCAGGGTGAACGGCAGGGCGCTGGAGAAGATGCCGACAGCGACGGCGCTGGCCAGGATCGAGGGCTGGAACAGGGCCGCCCCGGAATGCACCAGCCCGACCGGCAGAACCAGCACCGCGGCAATGCTCATGCCGATGGAGGCGGTCTGGTGGCCGAGCTCGGCCCCGGCCCGCTGGGCGAAGATGATATAGACCGCCCAGGCCGCGCCCGCGCCCAGCGCGCAGGCGACGCCAAACGGGTCGATCGGATTGTCGGTCGGCACCGGCGGCGACAGCAGCAGGATGCCCGCCACCGCCAGCGCGACCCAGAGAATGTCGAGCTTCCGGTGCGACTGCAGCGTCGCGACAAGCAGCGGCCCGGTGAATTCCAGCGCCACAGTAATGCCGAGCGGCACGGTCTTGAGCGCCATATAGAACAGCAGGTTCATGGCCGCGACCGACACGCCATAGCCGATCAGCGACGGCAGCACCGCGCGCGAGACTTTGACCCGCCACGGCCGCATGAGCACGGCGAGGATCAGCGAGCCGAAGATGAGCCTCAGCGTCGTCGCGCCCTCGGGCCCCACGGCAGCGAACAGCCCCTTGGCCAGGGCCGCGCCATATTGCACGGACACGATGCCGCCGATCAAAGCCGCGACGGGTACGATCGGCGACCCCGTCCCGGGGGCGCCGGCTTTCGGCGTAGTAGCGGTCATGATCCACGAGCCGGTTGACCGGCGCGGGAGCAATCCATCCCGCGCCGGTTCAAAGGCTTAGGCCCGTTCCCAGATCGCGGCGATGCCCTGGCCGCCGCCGATGCACATGGTGACGAGGCCATAGCGGCCGCCAGTGCGCTTCAGCTCGTGCACCAGCTTCACCGTGTTGATCGCGCCGGTGGCGCCGACCGGGTGGCCGAGCGAGATGCCACTGCCGTTCGGGTTGACCTTGGCCGGGTCGAAGCCGAGCTCCTTCGACACCGCGCAGGCCTGGGCGGCGAAGGCTTCGTTGGATTCGATCACGTCCAGCTCGCCGACATTCAGCGCGGTGCGGGCCAGGGCCGCCTTGGTCGCCGGCACCGGGCCGATGCCCATGAAGGCTGGGTCGACGCCGGCATGGGCGTAGCCGACCAGGCGGGCCATCGGGGTGAGGCCCAGGCGCTTCACCGCCTCGCCGCTGGCCAGCACCACCGCGGCGGCGCCGTCATTGATGCCCGAGGCATTGCCGGCAGTCACCGTGCCGCCATCCTTCTTGAAGGCGGGCTTGAGCGTCTGCATGTCCTCGAGCTTGGCGTCGTGGCGGACATGCTCGTCGGTGTCGAACACCGTCACGCCCTTGCGGGTCTTCAGCTCATAGCCGACGATCTGGTCCTTGAAATAGCCGGCCTGGATCGCGGCCGAGGCGCGCTGGTTGCTGAGCAGCGCGAGCGCGTCCTGGTCCTCGCGGCCGATGCCGTATTTCTCGGCCACGTTCTCCGCGGTGATGCCCATATGGATGCGGTGGAACGGGTCGTTCAGCGTGCCGAGCAGCAAGTCGACCATCGGCGCATCACCCATGCGGCCGACCCAGGGCATGCCCGGCC
>CAZNNJ010000209.1:0-8298 GCA_964574305.1 uncultured Rhodospirillales bacterium
CCCTGCAGGCCAACCAGGTCGGTGAACTGGTTGCCCATCAGCAGCGCCATCTGGGCGATGATGTTGGTTTGACGCTCAGCCAGTTTCGATGCCGTGTTGATGCCCTTGGTCTGGCCGGCATAGTCCCACCAGGCGCTCCATTCCTTGAACCAGGAATCCGCCAGCGAAAACGTCCGCTGACAGAGAGCCATCTGCAGCTGCATCAGTTCCCGGAGCGTGTCGGCATCGAGACGGCCGGACGCGGCGCGGGACGCAATCAGCTCGGCCGTCGCGGCGGCGCTGCCGTAACCGCGGGCAAGGCGCGCATATTGGACCTCGCCAGTCGTCATCAGATGGGCGGCGGGCGGCGAAGCGGAAACCACCTGCTCCGGAATCAGTGCGTAGGTCATAGCCCGGTCACCTCGGCTGGCTCGGCGGCGGACAGCGCCGCGAGCGCTTTCGTTACAGTTGGCCTGGCCGGCTCGCCACAGAGCCGATCCAGCATGCGATGGATGGCTTTGATCTGCACGGCGTTTTGCGAATAATAGTCGGGCTGGTCGGACGCGGCATCGGTATAGCCCCACCAATCCCAGCAGCCATCCGGGTTCTGAACATCGATGTCGTCGCCCGTCGCCTGGGGATAGAGCACGATGATGTTATTGCTTTCGGCGAAGCTGTTATAGCCGGTGGTGGTCACGTAGCGGTTGCCGTAGGGCGGCTGGTTGGCCACATCGGCCCAGCCATAGATGAAGTTCACATAGCCCAAGCCCTGTTTGCATCCGTGCAGGGCGATGTGCACCGCTTCGGCCTTTTGCTCCCCGCGCAGGATCGCGCCCGGGATATAGACATAGCCGTAGGGATACATGCTCGCGCCGCCGAACGCTTCGTCGACGAACTCCGTCTGGTCAAAGCGCAGCAGCTTTCCGGTGAGCACGTCGGCCGGCGGCTTGGCCTCGGGATAGATATGCGCCAGCAGACGATGGGACTGCATATAGCCGGGCTGCCCATGCTCCCCGCTGTAATTGAGATAGGGCGGCTGATTGGCGCCGAGCGGCAAATCCTCCGGGTTGGCGGTCAGGATGGAATGGCCCGCCGGGACGTCGTCGACGAACAGGATGTTCGCCTTCGGCACGCCGAGCTCCCGATAGAATTCGTATGTGCCCTTGACGACCAGGGGGTCGAGAACCTTGTCTTCGGTGCCGGTAAAGATATAGAGGCGCTGTCCTGCGAGATTTTCGATCGGGTCGATCTTTTTGTCCGCCGCGGTCTCCCGGGCGAGATCGGCCAGGTGGCTTGGCTTCGGCCCGACAAACGACGTCAAGGGCGACATGGCGATGTAAAGCGCCGACAGCATGCAGGCATCCTCGGCCACCGGCGCGGCGCCGCGAAACGACTCGGCACAGCGATAAGGCCCGCCGGCGATGATCCCCGCGCCGGCGAAACGCGAGGAGTGGGCGAGGTGGAGCTGAACGGTCAGAAAGGCGCCCGAGGAAAGCCCGGAGACGGAATGGTTGCGTCCCTGGACGCCGTACGCGGGCAATGAGGGCACGTCGTTTCGTATGTCGGCAGCCATCGGGTCCTCCAGTAAAAAGGAACAGCCTTAGGACTAGACAAAGGAACGGAACGTAAATCGTGACGCAATACAGGAATTCCGTGCGCCCAAACAGAACGGATGAGATTTTAATCAGCTTCTGACACCATAAACCAATAAGATGTCTAATTTATGAATGTGTGAAAACGTCGCAAGACAGAAAATCGTTCTTCGAAAATCTGTCTTGGCCAGTCGCTGTATGAGTGCCTTTGGCGCGATCGCGACGTAACCCACGGCCGACGCTGTCGGAAGGAGATTTGCCTGCGGCGGTCACCTTAGAGCCATTTCTCATCAGGCGCTCGGGGGAGAAGCACAGCGTGCCAGCCGCGGACGACAAACCCGTCAGTTCCGAACGTGGCGGTTGCGGATCCGGAGCACGCTTGTCGCCCCGCGCGGATAACGAAGCCCAATATTCGCAAGGGCCCGTAGCGCGCCAAACACGGCAAGCGGCTTTTCAGAAACGAAACGCTTCATCGTCGCCTTTAAGCGGCGGTCGCCGACGAGCGAAACGACGATGAGAATGCTGAGCGCATCGACGCCGTAGCAGATATTTCCGACCTCGCTGACCCTCGGAGATAATCTAAGGCTCTGGGCTATCCCCGCCGATAAAGCCACCGCGCCACCGAGGGCGCCGATGAGGACAGGGATGAGCAGATTGGGTCCTCTGTTGATCATGCGGAGGTCCCAAATGCACGCCGACAGGATCGTCGCAAAGTATTCCTTAGTCCCATTGCAAGGCGACTATTCCGTGCCAGGAAGGTTACATCGACCGAAGCGGTTATCGCCTGCGGAACATTGGAGTTGTGTAGAGTCGACTGAAGTGTTGTGAGCCGACGCCTACGCAACCGCCTCCGGAATTTTGATTTCCACGATCAGGCCGGTGGGCGTGTTGTGACAAGCACGGACTGCGCCGCCATGCGCCTCGACCACGCGCTGGCAGATCGCAAGTCCGACGCCGGACCCGCCGGTTTTCCGCGCCCGTGCCTCGTCGACGCGATAAAACGGTTCGAACAGGTGGTCGAGCGCCTCTTCCGGCACTCCAGGTCCCTGATCGGCGATCACGATCAGCGCCCAACCGGCTCGTTCCGCTATAGTGAGCGTTATGGGAATTCTTCGCGCCGTGTAGAATAGCGCGTTGCGCACGACGTTCTCGATAGCGCGCCGCAGAAGGTCCCAATTGCCGCGGACGACAATCCGCCCATCAGGTTCCAAGACCTGCACATCGTCTGCCCGCCCCGGTAGCTCATAGATGGCATCGGCAACGATCCGGGCGACGAGCGCGTTGATATCCATCTCGGCGAGCGGCACGAAACTGGACGCATCCTCGAGACTGGCCAGCGTCAGCAATTCGCTGGCCAGCGCCGACACATTGTCGATTTCGCGCTCCATGCGGTCGAAATGCTTGGCCGCGTTCGCCCGCGAAAGACGCGCCAAACCCAGCGCCACGCCAAGACGGGCGAGCGGAGACTTTATTTCGTGCGAGATGTCGCCGATCAGCCGTTTCTGGGCGGCGACGGCCGCCTCGAGCTCACCGGTGCGGGCAGCCACCTTGGCTTCCAGGCTTTGGTTCAGCGCTTCGAGCTCACTGACGAAATGCTCTCTTTCATTGGCCGCGTGCTCGAGGTTCTCGGTCATCCGATTGAACGATCGCGCCAGCATTCCAAGCTCATCCTCGGTGGTTACGGGCACGCGGGCATTCAGCTTGTCCGTGTCGGCGATCTCCCGCGCGACGCGCGTCAATTCCATGACCGGCGCGGTGAGCCGATTCGACAGCCAGCGCCCCAGAACGAAGATCGGGATGCCAAGCGCGCCGCCCAACAGAACCAGCTCGATCCCGACATGCCGCAACGGCCGCGTCACCGTGCCTGTGTCCCGCAGCGATTGGACCTCCCAACCCTCCACAATCCCGGCTTTGGAGGTCGAGCGCCCGACGACGACGTTATGTCGAATATGGTTGGCGGAAGGGTTTTCGGGATCGCGGGGTCTCGCAATGACCGCCGGATCGACGGCCAGAACCCGGCCGCCTGCGTGCATATCCAGCAGGATCGTGCCTGTCTCCGGGCTGAACAGCTGCTTCTCGAGCGCCGGCCAGGGATAGGACAGAACGATCGTCCCGATTCTGAAATTCTTATCGAAGGCCCCCTCGACCGGGATGATAAAGGCGAGGATCTCGCCGCCGCCTATCGGATCTGCCTGCTTTCCCAGCAGGATGAGACCACCCTGGCCAGGGTCCTTCCAGACCGTCGGGATCGGCTGGCGGGTCTGCAGCGGCATCGCGCGGGTCGAGGCGACAAGGGCGCCGGCCGCATCGAAGGCATAGAGGTCGCCAGGCAGGCCGTATTGGGCCTTCAACTGCTCGAGCGTGCGGGCCACGCGCTTGTCCAGATCGCCCGAGACCAGGTCGTTCATGACATCGAGGCGCGACCAGGCGGCGACGTCGGTGGCCAGCGCCTCGATGTCATTGGCCAGCCGTTCGTATTTGACCTCGGCCAGCTGCTGCAGCGTGCTCGTCGCGGAGTCGATGACCGATGAGCGCGCGCCGGAATAGACGACCAGCGCCGTGACCAAGTACGTCGTGACATAGATCGCCAGGAGCGAGGCGAGAATCCGGTGCGGGATCGACCGTCGCAGGAATTCGATCATGGCTGGGTCGTCCGGCTGGATGGGTTCGGAAAGCGGGCGACCACCCTGACCCCCAACGGTGCCGTGGCGGCATCGATATAGCCGATGGCGCCGGGGACTTTCTGCACGAAGGCGAGCATCGCAGATTCAGATGGCTGAATAAGCGGCGGCACCTTCCCCTTGAAATGCATTTCGTTCCAATAGGCCGACAGGGTCGCCAGGTCCTGCTTGAGGATCAGCGCCGTGAAATCCGTGCGCATGGCGCTGCCAAGCTCCCGATTGACCGGAATGATATGCGTGCCGTTAGGCCAGATCGTCAGCCTGAGCAGGTACATGGCCGCGACCGCGTTCGCGGACAGCGGTCCGACATCGCCCGCGGCCGGATTGGCGATAACCAGCAGATCCGACGCGCGCGCCGGACGAATCGGACTGGCCGCAAGGAGGCAAACCAGCAGGACGATCAGCCGCGGCACCGGCGCTCAGAACAAGACAGACCAGGAGGCTAACACCCCCGTCGGGTTTACCGGACGCCCGCCGACATTCTGCAGATATTCCAGCTTGAAGACGATCGCGGGATCGGGCTTGAACGATACGCCCCAGAGGAGATCGCGCGCCGCCGTCGTATCCAGGCGGCCCGAGAACTGCTCGTACCAGCTATAGGCCGTCACCTCGTTGGTGAGTGCGTACGAGACGGCCAGGTATCCGCCCCATTCGTCCCGGCGGACCAGCCCCCGTGTCTCACCGCCCAGGCTGGAATAGGTCGCTTCGCCCTGCAGCCCCACGCGGCCGAAGGTCAGCTGGAAATCGACGCCGCCGAGCGATTGGGTCGTGCCGTGCAAATCCGTCGTCTGCTGAAAGGAAACGCCGACCTGGTCGAGCAGCGAAACCGGAAACCTGAGATGGACGCCTTCAACCAGCCGGTAGGTATCGAAGGCGAAGGGGGTGCTCGGCTTCTCCAGGAATTCGCCGTGCGGCTGCCAATAGAGCTGAAGGTCTGGCAGATCGCGGCTCGGGTCACTATAGAGCATCGAAAAGCCGGTCGAATATTGAGAGAAATTCAGAAATGTCACCGCTGGCCGCGTCGCGGTCAGCACCAGCGGCGCCGCATGAATTTCGTTCCATTCCCCAACCGGGGCAAGCATCTTTCCGACCCGCAAGGTGAGATTGTCGCTGAGGATGGCATCGTCATAGAGCCGATCCAGGACGACCGAGCCGTTATGGCCGCCGCCGATGCCGCCACTCTGAACGACATCGAAACCCATCAGTTCGGCCTCGACGAACGGATTGAAAACCGACATCACGTGGCCCGTCGCAAACACACTGAGAGTGTTGACCGAGACGGCTTTGCGGCCGCTGTCCGTCGCCGCGGCGGTTACGTCCGAAACCCCGCCGACATTGAAGGCTGCGAAATTATAGCCATGGCCGAGTTCGAATTCGCTCTGCGCCACGGCCCCTTTGCATATCAGTGCGAGAATTACCGCCGCCGGCCACGGGGCACGCCCGCTAGACATCGCCGCCGGCCGCGGATTGGTGAGGCGAAAGCGAGGACGCTGCGTAGAGGTAGCCCACGTTGCGGATCGTCTTGATGCAGCCTTCATCGTCATCAGTTCGGCCCAGCTTGCGCCGTACCTTGCTGACAAGCGTATCGACGTTCCGGTCCGTGATGTTGGAGCGGCGCCGGCCGAAAGCCACCGCCGAGATTTCCTCGCGCGCGACGATGCGCCCGGCATTGCGCAAGAGATGCTGAAGCAGATTGAATTCAGCAGTCGTCAGGTCCAGCTTTCGCCCGTCCGACCAGGCATTGCGCGATGCCGCGTCCAGCCTGACCGCGCCGACCGTGATCTCGCCGGACGGCGGCGGGCCGTCCGGCGAGCCCACGCGACGTAGAATTGCGCGGATCCGCGCGACGAGCTCACGGGGATTGACCGGCTTCGGGACGTAGTCGTCTGCCCCAAGCTCGAGCCCGACAATCCGGTCGATGTCGCCGTCGCGGGCCGTCAGCATGATGACCGGAATGTTGGAGCGCTGGCGGAGGCGCTTCAAAACCTCGAAACCTGAAACCGCCGGAAGCATGACATCGAGGACGACGAGATCTTTTGTCTCAATGTCGATCCGCAGGCCGCCAGCGCCGTCGTGCGCCGTCTCGATCGAAAACCCCTCGAGCTCCAGATATTCGCGCAGCAGGTCGGTAAGCCCCGCGTCATCGTCGATAATCAGGATTCGGTGCACGCTTCGTGTCCTGGTCATTCTTAGCCGCGCCGCACCGCATCGTCGCAGTTCGACGCGAACATCTGAACGGCAGTAGCAACATATGCTGGGGGTTTTATAGAGTTGTATGGAGAAATATTGAGGGCATGTTTTTCAGCGCTTATGCAAGGGCCCGACAGGTCGGCACCCCCCTCAATCAAAGGGCGCTCGAAGGCGAGGTCGGCCTAACCTCAGCGGCGGCGGAAACCAGCCTGGCGCGATAGAGATAGCAGAAAGATCGCGAATTACGAGGAAGCCGTCGCCAGGAGTCCTTTGCACCTTCCCCGCCCCTCGACCGCCTGCACCAAAATCCGATCGGGGTCGAACCCGCCGAGCTGCAGGAACTGCGTCAGTTCCAATGCCGAGAACATGCGAAACGCATCGGGGCCGGCGAAATGCCACTGGCGGCCCCAAGCCGTTTCGGGGGCGTAAATCGCCGCGCGGCCGTCTGGCCGCAACACACGCCGCATTTCGACAGCCACGGCGACAGGATCTTCCCAGGAGTGGACGCCATCGACGCCGATGATCTTGTCGATCGATCCAGTGGCGAAGGGCAGGTGCCTGAAACTGGCACGATAGAGCCGGATGATACCCTTTTGTACGCTGGACGAATTGTATCGCAGCGTGTGTTCGAGCCGCCTTGGGCAGAGATCGACACCGTATACGACGCCATGCCGCGCGCGCGATGCAAGCAACGGCATCGCCTTGTCAGGGCCACACCCAAGCTCCACCACGGCATCGTCCGCTTGCAGGCTTAGGGAATCAATAGCGGCACTAACCGGGCTGGACCGCCTGGTCGCACTTGCTATCAGCCGGCGAACGGCATCTCTTGCAAATCTGCCCTGATCGATGGCGGGGGCACAAAACACCATAACCGACCTCGCCGGTACTGAACGGGACAGTCCTCAGATGACTATCGCGACGGGTAGCGCAGGCTGTCTTTGAGTTGTGTGGATTCCATTGCAGTTTCTTCGGCCGCTTATCGGTCCCGCGCGGGCCCCTACGCTTAAAGATTTCCCGACTGCCACCTAAAAATTTCAGTCGGTGGAGACGTATCCGAATGACTGCTCTTGGCGTCAAGCGCCTGAACACCCCTCGGCCAAAACCGCCCCCGGCTATTGGGCTTGGCCGCCGACCACCTCGATCACGCCGTGCATGCCGAACAGGCTGTGCAGAAAATGGGTGCATTTGAGCTTGTAGCTGCCGGTCGCGACCGGCAGCAGGTCGACTTCCTTCGTTTCGCTCTTAGCAACGTCGATCCTGCCCTCCGCCGGCGCCGAACTGCCCGGTCGGAAGGTCACCGCCGAGAAGAATTCCGGCGCGCTGAAATCGTGCCTGCCGGTGCCTTGGTTGACGAGAATGAGGCGGACCGGGCTCCCAGCGTGAAATCTCAAATAGGCGGGAGAATATTCGAAGTCGGTGAGCTTGACCGTCACCGTCTCGGCCTTGCTCCAATCGATCTCCGCGCCGAAGGCCCCATCGGGCGCGCTCGACGCCGCGAGCAGCAGGGCCAGAAATCCGGATGCCATAAGATGGGTTGGTGGCTTCGACATGTTCCCTTGCTCCTGATTGATGGGTCAAAATCCTTGCAGCCGATCCGCGACGCGCCCGCCCGGGCGGTGCGCGGGTCGGGGTGCAGATCGCCCGGCAGATGCCGGCTCAGCTAGAGCTTCACCTGAACGTAGGGCAATCCCGAATTACGGTGACATCTTACTTAGAATTAGACGCAACTGCTGAGATCGCGGTGCGCCTCGGCTTTGTCGATGCTCGCAGCTTCCGCCGCGCATTCACCGATCGGGCGGGCATGCCGCCGTCCGGGCAAATCCAGCGGAGGCCCGTTGCCCGCGTATCGCCCTGTG
>CAZNNJ010000210.1:0-8292 GCA_964574305.1 uncultured Rhodospirillales bacterium
CCGGGTCAGAGGGGCTATTGCACCTAACAGTGCTTGCCCCCGGCGGGGACGTTTTCGGCCGGCGTTTGGGTGGCGTCGGCCAGGAAACCCGGAAACGGAACGCGCGGCGCGGCAGGGACCTTGCCGCCGTCGAGCTTCAGCACGATCAGCCGCCCGGCATTGCTGTAGGGCGCAGGCGCGCCCGGCGGCGGCGCCTCGGTCTTGACCCCGTTCCACCCCGCCGCAACCGCGATGTACTGGACGCCGTCCAGCTCATAGCTGATCGGCGGGGCGACGATACCGGTGCCGACCAGGATACTGTGCAGCAGCCTGCCGGTATCGGCGGCGTAGAAGCCGATGGTGCCGTCCTCGGTGCCTTGCACCACCAGCCCGCCGGCGGTCGCCAGCGTGCCGCCGTTGGACAGCGTCTTCTGTGGCACGATCCAGGCCGGCTTGCCGGCGGCCGGGTCCCAGGCGATCAGCTCGCCCCGCGTCTGCTTGCGGACGTCCTCGGCGGTCAGCTTGGACAGGTCGTACCCGTTATAGAACCAGGTCGGCCGACCCGCGCCCCAGATCCAGCCGATATCGCGCGCCGGGAGATAGACCAGCCCGGTCTTCGGGCTGAACGACATCGGCATCCAGTTGTGCCCGCCATATGGCGACGGAAACACCAGCCTGGTTCCCTCGGCATAGTCACCCTGGCCGGTCACGATCGGCCGCCCGGTCTTCAGGTCGACGCCGCTTGCCCAATTGACGCGGACATATGTGTCCGCCGAAAGCAGCTGCCCGGTCGTGCGGTCCAGGACATAGAAGAACCCGTTCTTCGACGCCTGCATCAGCACCTTTCGACGTGTTCCGCCGATCGTGAGATCGCTCAGGATCATGTTCTGGGTGGCGTCGAAGTCCCACACGTCGCCGGGCGTGGTCTGGTAATGCCAGGCCATCCTTCCGCTGTCGGCATGAACCGCCAGGATCGACGCGACGAACAGCTTGTCCCCGCCGGCCGCGCCCGGTGCCTTGGGGTCGTCCGGGCCGGCATTGCCGGTCCCGACATAGACCAGGTCCAGCTCGGGGTCGTAGGCGAAGGAATCCCACGGATTTCCCCCGCCGCCGATCGACCAGTCGCGGTTCGGGTCCCAGCTCTTGGCGGCGGTCGCCAGCTCGGGCTGCTCGAACCCTTTCTTCGGGTCGCCCGGCACGACATAGAAGCGCCAGGCCAGCACGCCGGTCTCGGCATCATAGGCGGAGAAGAAGCCGCGGACCCCGAAATCGGCGCCGCCATTGCCGATGATCACCTTGCCCTTCACCACCCGGGGCGCGCCGGTGATGGTGTAGAAACGCTCGCCGTTGGTGGTGTCGGCCTCCCACAGCTTCCTGCCGGTGGCGGCGTCCAGCGCGATCAGCCGGCCGTCGAACGCGCCGACATAGACCTTGCCGTTCCAGACCGCGACGCCACGGTTGACTGGCTTGCAGCAGCCGTTGCGCAGCCATTCGCCCCGCGCCTGCGGATCGAATGCCCACAGCCGCCTGCCGGTCCTGGCGTCGAAGGCGAAGACGCGGCCCCAGCTGGAGGTGACGTAGAGCACCCCGTCGACGACGATCGGCGTCGCCTCGATGCCGAAACGCGGACTCTCGAGGTCCGCCTCCCAGGCGAGGCCGATTCTGCCGACCGTCTTTTGGTCGATCTGGTCCAGCGGGGCATAGTGTTCCTCGCCATAGGTCCCCCAGTCGACCGCCGAGGCGGGCAGGGGCGCATCGGCGGCGCGGGCTTGGAGGGTCGCGGCCAGCAGCACGGCCGCGCCGGCGGCGAGCCGCCACATCACGGGCGATCGCATCGCGCCCGGGTCAGGCGATGTTCAGCCACACGCTCTTGGTCTGGGTGAAGTCCTCGATCGAGGCCGCGCCCAGGCTGCGGCCATAGCCCGACTGCTTCACCCCGCCATAGGGGACGGAGGGGCTGATCTGCTGATAGGTGTTGATCCACACCGTGCCGGCGCGCAGGCGCTGCGATGCACGATGGGCGCGCGCCAGGTCGCGCGTCCACACGCCGGCGGCCAATCCGAACTCGGTATCGTTGGCGATGCGATAGGCCTCTTCCTCGGTGTCGAACGGGATCACCGCCATGACCGGGCCGAAGATTTCCTCGCGCGCGATGGTCATGTCATTGTTCACGCCGGTGAAGATCGTCGGCTGGTGGAAATAGCCGACATCGCCGTGGCGGCTGCCGCCCAGCGCCAAAGCGGCGCCCTCCTTGCGGCCGACTTCGACATAATGCTGGACCCGGGCCAGCTGCTCGGCCGAGATCAGCGGGCCCACCTGCGTCGCCGGGTCGAAGCCGGAGCCGATCTTCAGGTCCCGCGACGCGGCCACCATGGCGGCGACGAATTCGTCGTGGATGCCGCGCTGGACCAGGACGCGCGACCCGGCGGTGCAGACCTGGCCGGTATGGCCCCAGACCGCGCCCGCCGCCGTTGCAGCTGCCGCCTCCAGGTTGGCGTCGTCGAAGACGATGTGCGGGCTCTTGCCGCCCAGCTCCAGCGTGACCCGCTTCAGCCGCGCCGCGGCGGCGACCTGGATCCTGCGGCCGGTTTCGACCGATCCGGTGAAGCTGATCGAATCCACCATCGGATGAGCGACCAGGGCTGCCCCGACCACCTCGCCCACGCCCTGGACGACATTGACCACGCCGGGCGGAATCCCCGCCTCGAGGCACAGCCGGGCGATCAGCAGCGGGGCCAGGGTCGTCTGCTCCGCCGGCTTCAGCACGACGGAATTGCCGCAGGCGAGCGGCGGCACGATGCCGAGCGGCGCGGCCGAGGGACCGTTCCACGGCATGATGACGGCGCAGACGCCGACCGGCTCGCGCAGCTCCTGCACCACCATATTCGGTGTCGAGGCCGGCATGGAGCCGTGCAGCTTGGTCGGCCAGCCGGCATAGTAGTTGGTCAGCTCGATCGCGAACTGGACCAGGAAGTGCGAATAGGTGCGCACGACGCCGCCATCCAGCACGTCCAGATCCATCAGCGTGTCGCGGTTGCGCTCCAGCAGGTCGGCCAGCCGGCGCAGGCATTTTTCCCGGTCGGCGGGCGCCATGCTCCGCCACCGCCCGTCGTCGAATGCCGCGCGGGCTGAGCGCACCGCCCGGTCGACATCGGCCGCGTCGCCAGCCGCCACCTGCGCGAAATCGCGGCCGGTCGCCGGCTCGATGACGGGCAGCGTGCGGCCCGATTGCGCCGCCACCACGTCCCCTTCGATCAGATGGCCGAAAAGCGGCTCGGCCAGGAACCGGCGGGTGCCGGCGGACAAGGGATAGTCGGCGAGGCCGGCGGATGAAGCGGTGAAAGCGGTCATGGAACATTCCTCCTGGCTCGGCGTGGCGCCGTGGATTCGAAACGCAGGACTTCCCTGCTTGGCTTCTTCAAGCTATGAATTCATGATAATCATCCTAATGAAAATGACAAGCAACCAGATTTGGCTATCAGGGGACGGCACACCATGCGGGAACAGATCAATCGCCGTTGGCTGATCCAGGATCGCCCGATCGGCCGGGCGCTGCGGGACAGCGATTTCCGGCTGGACGCGGCGCCGGTCGGGGCGATCGGCGACGGCCAGGTGATGCTGCGGACGCTCTATCTCGGCTTCGATCCCGCTCTCAAGAGCTGGATGGAGAACATCGCCGGCTATGCCGAGCCGACCGAAATCGGCGGGCTGATGCCGGGCTCGGGCGTGGGGCAGGTGATCCAGTCGCGTGCCCCCGGCGTCGCGCCCGGCGACTTGGTCGTGGGGCAGATCGGCTGGCAGGAAATCGCCGTCGTCGCGGCATCGAAGCTTGAGCCGGTGCCGGCGGACGTGCCGCCGGCCCCGGCGCTCGGCGTACTGGGCATGACCCGGCGCACCGCCTTTTTCGGCCTGCCGGAGGTCGGAAAGCCGCGGGCCGGCGACACGCTGGTGATATCGGGGGCGGCCGGCGCGGTGGGCTCCGTCGTTGGGCAGATCGGCAAGATCGCCGGCTGCCGGGTCATCGGCATTGCCGGTGGACCTGAGAAATGCGCTTGGCTGACAGGAGAGCTCGGGTTCGATGCGGCCATCGACTACAAATCGGAAAAGCTGCGCGGCCGCATGCGGGAACTATGCCCGGCGGGGATCGATATCGTCTTCGACAATGTCGGCGGCGATGTGCTGAACGATTGCCTGGCACGTCTCGCCTTCGGCGCGCGCGTGGTCATCTGCGGCGGCATCGCCCGCTATAACGCCGATCCACGCGATCCCGCCCAGATGCCGCCGGGGCCGCGCAACTATTTCAACGTCGTCTTCACCCAGGCGACCATCCAGGGCTTCCTCGTGCATCATTTCGCCGACCGTTATCCAGTGGCCGATGCACGTCTGAAGGACTGGCTGCGGCGGGGGCTGATCGTCGACCGGCAGGACGTGCAGTCGGGCTTCGAGAATGCGCCGCGTACGCTGATGCGGCTGTTCGACGGTGCGAACCGGGGCAAGCAGCTGCTCAGGGTCGCCGAGGCCGGCGATGCAGGCTGATCCGTCCGCTGCGATGCCGCCCCGCCATAAATGGTACGCGCTCGGCCTGCTGATCGTGGTCGCGCTGTTCAATTATATCGACCGGCAGAGCCTCTCGATCCTCCAGGTGCCGATCAAGCACGACCTCGGCCTCAGCGATACGGAACTCGGCGCGCTCACCGGCCTGTCCTTCGCGCTGCTCTATTCAACCCTGGCGCTGCCGATCGCCCGGCTGGCCGACCGCGCCCGACGCACATACATCATCGCGGCGGCGCTGGCGGTGTGGAGCGTGATGACCGGCGGATCGGGCCTTGCCATGGGATTCGCCGTGTTGGTGTTCTGCCGCATGGGCGTTGCGTTGGGCGAGGCCGGCTGCGTGCCGGCGACCCATGCGCTGATCGCCGATTATTTCCCGCGCGAGCGGCGGGCGACGGCCATCGCGATCTGGACCCTGTCCTTCCCGGTCGGCACCATGCTGGGATTCGCCGCCAGCGGCTGGCTCAACGAGGCGGTCGGTTGGCGCGACACCTTCCTGGTGCTCGGCTGCGCCGGCGTGGCGCTCGTTCCCGTTCTGCTGCTGACCCTGCGCGAGCCGGTGCGCGGCGCCACCGACCAGGTGACGGCCGCCGCAGTCGCGCCGCCGCTGTGGCGCGCGGTGCGGATTCTGTGGAACTTGCGGGCCTTCCGCCACGCGACCTGGGCCGCGGCGCTGCTCAGCTACGCGCTCTATGCCATGCTGAACTGGAACGCGCCGTTCTACAGCCGGGTCTATGGCGTGCCGATGCGGTCGATCGCCGAATATATGGCGCTGGCGACCGGGCTGGGCGGCGGCATCGGCACCTATCTGGCCGGCGCGGCGGCCGACCGGCTCGGCCGGCGCGACCCGCGCTGGTATATGTGGGTGCCGGCGCTGGCGGCCTTATGCACCGTTCCGGCGATGCTGCTGCAATATCTGACCGCGGACCTGCGCGTGTCGCTGGCGGCCGGCGCGCTCGGCGCCGTCGCCGTCAATTCCTACCTGCCGCCGCTGGTCGCGACGGCGCAATCGCTGGTCGGCCCGCATCTGCGCGCCTTCACCTCCGCGGTGATGGTGCTGGTGGTGAATATCGTCGGCATCGGATTGGGGCCGCTCGTCACTGGCATGATCAGCGACCGGCTGGTCTCGCTGTACGGGATGGACCAGGAGTCGCTGCGCTATGCGATCCTGGCCTCGGCGCCGGTCGCTCTCTGGGCCGCCTGGCATTTCCGCCGCGCCGCCTCGTTCCTGCCGGCGGAGCTGCCGGGCCGCGCGGCCGTGCCGGTGGAGGCCGCGCCGGCGCTGCGCAGCGTCAGCTAGGGCGTTTCACCGCCACTGGATCTTCTCGCCCACCTTCCGCGGCCAGTATTCGCGGAAATACTCGGCGATATGGTGCAGGTGGTTGTACATCAGCTCATGTGCCTTCTTCGCATTGCCGGCGATGATCGCCTCGGCAATGATCGAATGGTCGTGGACGATATGATCCTCCAGGCTGCCGCGCTCGACCGTCGTGATGATGTGCTCGCCGACCATCGTCCCGGCGATCAGCAGCAGGAACGACAGCACCCGGTTGCCGGCCAGCTCGCCGATCTTGTCGTGGAACTCCAGGCCTTCGCCGATCGAATGCACGGAATGGTGCGACGGGCTGTCCTTGTCCAGGAACGGGGTCATCAGCTTGCGCACCTTGTCCCGGTCCGGGTTGCGCGCAGCGCGCTCGGCCAGCATCGCCTCGGTCATTTCCCAGGTGTCGAGCAGCTCGTCATAGGTCGCGCCGATCATGTGCATGTGCAGCGCCAGCGTGCGGCCGAGATTGGCCGGCTGGGCCCGCCCGACGACGGTACCGCCGCCGGGGCCGGGCCGGATCGTGATCAGCCCCTGCACCTCCAGCAGCCGCAGCGCCTCGCGCAGCGACGACCGGCTGACGCGGTATTGTTTCAGCAGCTCCGCCTCGAGCGGCAGCTTGTCGCCGGGCTTCAGGTTGCGCGCGACGATATCGCGGACGAGGTCCAGCGCGACCGTCTCGGACGTCTTGATATTGCGGCGGAGCGCGGCGCTGGCGCCGGGATAGACAACCGTCGCGTCATCGTCCGCCTCCGGAAGCACGGTATAGGCCTGCTGCTTCTTCGCCTTTGACACAGCCATGGGTTCACTCCGAGTCGAGTTCTAGGTCAGCGTATCGCAACGGCGCGCAAGCGGACATCAGGCGCGGGTTCCTCCACATTGACAAGATCATCATCATGATTATGATGAATATACGCAAATCACTTCGTACTCTATAATGCGTTGACCGCCTGAGGGAAGCTTTCCATCGCCGCATGTTCCGCGGCGTGCCGGGCCGGGGTCGCAAGGGGCTGGGATATGGAACTGAAAACCGGATCACGTTGGAAGAGCGCCGTCTGCGCCACCGAGCTTGCGGTGGTCCGGCCGGCAAAGGAAGCGGTCGTGCTGGAATGCGGCGGCCAGGCGGTGATCGCGATCGGCGCCGACCGGCCGGCCGATGGTTCGGTCGCCCCGGAGCACGCATCGGGCACGCTGCCTGGCAAACGCTATTTCGACAGACCAACTGGCCCCGAGGTTCTGTGCCCCCAACCGGGCACCGGTTCGCTCGCGGTCGACGGCCGCGTGCTGACCCTGCGCGAGGCCAAGCGCCTTCCCTCGTCCGACTGACGGCTTCGGGGCGACGCGCATGAATATCTCGCTGCTGCTGCAAATGGCCGCCGACGCCATGCCCGACCGCGCCGCGCTCGGCCCCGCATCAGGCGGCGTCGACTATGCCGGCCTGGCGTTGCGGGTCGCCGCCGCTGCCGGCTGGATCGCGGGCCGTCAGCCGGGCAGGGTCGTCTATCTCGGCCTCAATTCCCCAGCCTTCCCGGTCACGCTGTTCGCCGCCGCCGCGGCCGGGCGTCCCTTCGTGCCGCTGAACTACCGGCTGCCCGACGCCGATCTGCGCCGCCTGGTGGAGCGGACCGCGCCCTGCCTGATGATCGCAGACGCCGACCTGCTGCCGCGCGTCGCTGACCTTGCCGGCGTCGACGCGATCTCCAGTGATGCGTTCCTGGCGGTCGCCGCGGGCGACGGTTCCGGAAATTTGGAAACCGAGGCGGACGAAGACGATATCGCG
This sequence comes from uncultured Rhodospirillales bacterium, assembly GCA_964574305.1. GTDB lineage: Bacteria > Pseudomonadota > Alphaproteobacteria > BOG-932 > Roseiterribacteraceae > BOG-932. Next base: position 7,632 of record CAZNNJ010000210.1, read on the forward strand.
CTGCTGCTGTTCACCAGCGGAACGACCGGCGAGCCCAAGGCCGCCATCCTGCGTCACCGCAATCTGGCCGCCTATGTCGTCCAGACCGTCGACTTCGCTGGGGCGGAAGAAGAGGAGGCGCTGCTGGTCAGCGTGCCGCCCTATCATATCGCCGGCGTCTCGGCGGCGCTGACCTCCATCTACGGCGGCCGGCGCGTCGTCCAGCTGCCGGCCTTTTCGCCCGAGGGCTGGGTCGCGCTGGCGGCGCGGGAGCGGGTCACCCATGCGATGGTCGTGCCGACCATGCTGGGCCGCATCCTGGACGAGCTTGCGCGCGTCGGCGAGACGCTGCCGGCGCTCAGACACCTGTCCTATGGCGGCGGGCGCATGCCGGTGGCGGTGGTCGAGCGCGCGCTGGCGATGCTGCCGCATGTCGATTTCGTCAATGCCTACGGCCTGACTGAGACCAGCTCCACCATCGCGGTGCTGGGTCCCGAGGACCATCGCCGCGCCCTGGCGGGCTATGCTGCCTCCCGGCGCCGTCTCGGGTCCGTCTGCCGTTCGCTGCCCAATGTCGAGCTCGGGATCCGCGGTCCGGAAGGCCCCCCGGGTACGCGCGGCCCGCCGGGGCATGTCCATTGGACGGGCGATCACGTGTCGGGCCGATATATCGCCCGCCAGG
>CAZNNJ010000211.1:0-8281 GCA_964574305.1 uncultured Rhodospirillales bacterium
TCGCTGCGCTCGCCGCCCCCTCACCCGGATCGCCTTGCGATCCGACCTCTCCCCGTTGGGGCGAGGTCATGAACCCTTCAGATACCGATCCAGAAACTCCGCTGTCCGGGCATCGGCCAGCGCCGCGGCCTCCGCCAGAAACCGCACCCCATCCCTCCGTGCAAAGGCGTGGTCCGCGCCCGGATAGATATGCGCCTCGGCGCCTGCGACCGTCGCCAGCCGGCCGGCGATCTTGCGTTGTGCCTCGGGCGACACGAAGCGGTCCTCGCCGGCGATATGCAGCATCAGCGGATGGGTGATGTCGTCGGCCTCGCCGAGCGCCTTGTCGATGCCGATCCCGTAGTAGCCGACCGAGGCCTGTGCGTCCGAGCGGGTCGCCATCAGATAGGCCAGCTTGCCGCCCAGGCAGTAGCCGAGCACGCCGGCCGTGCCGTTGGAGCGAGGCTGCTGCCGCACCCAGGCGACAGTGGCCTTCAGGTCGTCGATCGCCATGGCCTCGTCGAAGGCGGTGTTGATCGCCATCGCTTTTTCCCAACCCTCCTTGGTGTCGGGGTCGTAATCGAGGCCGGGCTCGATGCGCCACAGCAGGTCGGGGCAGACAGCAATATAGCCGCGCGCAGCATATTCGTCGCAGATCGCCCGCATATTGGCGTTGAGGCCCCTGATCTCGATGATCACGACCAGGGCAGGGGCCGGGCCGTCGCCGGGCGGCAGGGCCAGGTAGGCGCCGAAGCGGCCGCCGTCGGCGGCTTGGATTTCCGCGTTCATGCCGAGGCCGGGGTCAGGCGGCGCAGCGTGAGGTCGATTGCGACCGCCACGACGAAGGCCAGGCCCAGGATCACGAAGGCCATGCTGAGGCCGGCCATCGCCGCCAGCGGCCCGACGATCACCGGGTTCAGGAAATCGCCGACATAGCGCGCGGTATAGCCCAGACCCACGGCGCGCCCGCGCGCCTCCGGTCCGGTGCGGCTCAGCAGCATGTTGTTGACCTGTGGGTTGAGCAGGCCGGTACCCAGCCCCGAGATGGCACAGCCGGCGGCGACCTGGAGCGCCTCATGGGCGAACCCGCTGACCACGATTCCCGCGCCGATCGCCAGGCTGCACAGCCTGAGCATCCAGGCGTCGGAGAAGCGGGGCCGAAGCGGCCCGTACGCCCAAGAGCCGAGGCTGACCATGATCGACCCGGCGGCGATCACCAGCGACTGGTTGGACGGCTTCAGCACGCCCAGGTCCTTGAGCAGGAACGACACCTGCAAGGTCGGCATGAAGGAGCCGACGAACAGCGCGACGACGACGATCAGCGGCGCCCAGATGCCGGCCAGCGCCGCCCAGCCGCCCAGCCCGGTGCTCGCCGCCTTGGCGCGCGGTCCGGCGGACCGCTTCGGGATGGCGACCAGGGTCGCGAAGAAGGCGACGAAGGCAAAGAGATAGAGCGCGAAGGGCGCGCGCCAGCCGGCCCAGTCGGCCAGCTGGCCCGAGCCCAGGATGATGACCAGCGCGGCGATGGCCCCGATCGCACCCTGGTAGCTCAGGATGCGGATGCGCATCTCGGGCGAGAAATATTCGCCGATCATGATCAGTGTTCCGGTCACCGCGCCGGCTGCGGAGAATCCCAATATGAACCGTGTGGCCATCAGCAACTGGACGTCGTCGATCACCAGCCCCGCCCCACCGCTGAGGCCGAACACGACCAGCGTGATCAGCAGGAAATTGCGCGACCCCACCCGCTCGATGGCAAGACCGGTCAGCGGCCCCCCGATGGCGATACCGATGCTGGGCAGGATTGCTACGATGTAAGCGATCAGCTTGCCGTCCGCGCCTTGACCGAAATGCTCCGATAGCTTGGCCATGATAGGCGAGACGGCGGTGACGACCAGCGCGACGAAGGTGGTGCCGCTCAGCATCACGGCGATGGCGAGCCAGGTTTGAAGGCGGGAGAGGGGCGTGCCCGTCGCCGGGTCGATCAGGATCAGCGGTTCGGCTTTGCTCAATTATGCGCTCCATTCGGCCCGAACGGCCGGTCGCCGGTGATGGTCACGCGCTGCATCACCCGCCGGCTCGTGTAGTCGGCGACGGCGTAATGCTGGACCGCGCGATTGTCCCAGAAGGCGACGTCCCCTTCGTTCCAGTGCAGCCGGACCTGGAATTCCGGGCTCTTTACATGGGCGAACAGGAAGCTCAGCAGCATGCTGCTCTCCTCATGCGTCAGCCCGTCGATCGACTGGGTCCAATTGGCGTTGACGTTCAGCATCTTGCGGCTGCTTTCCGGATGGATACGCACGACCGGGTGCGAAACCGGCGGCCAGGCCGACAGGCTGTCGCGCAGCGAGGTGCCGGCGACATGCTTGGTCCGCTCGACCATCTGCTCAAGCGAGTGCGTGGCGGTCAGTCCGTCGAGGAAGCGCTGCATCGCCGGCGACAGCGCATCATAGGCGGCGGCCATGCTGGCAAAGCAGGTGTCGCCGCCGAACTCCGGCAGCAGGCGCGCCTGCAGGATCGAGCCCATCGGCGGGGTCTGCATATAGGTGTTGTCGGCATGCCAGGAATCGGCGCCCTCGCCCTTGGGCGCCACCTGGTCCAGCACCAGAACCTCCGGCCGCTCGGACGATTTGGTGCGGAACAGCGGCAGGTCGATCTCGCCGAAATACCGGGCGAAGCGGACATGCGCGTCGACCGACAGCATCGGCTGCTCGCGGAAGAACAGCACCAGATGGTCGTTCAGCGCCGACCGCACCGTGCGCACCGTATCAGTGCTCAAAGCCTGCGACAGGTCGATTCCCCGCACATCCGCGCCGATCGTCGCCGTCGACGGCGTTATGCTGATTTCAGCCGGCATTCCCCATCCTCCCATGGTTGCCGGAAGCTTAGCCGCGCCCCGGCTGAAAGCAAGCATTTGCTTGGTTCGGGCGCGGTGGTATCCTCGGGCCAAAATGGGGAGGAACCGATGCTGTCCGCCATTCCGTCCGAAGCCGTCGCGCGCAACGCCGTCCAGGTCAGCAAGGAGGGCGCCTCGGCCACGGATTTCATCGGCAGGCGCGCGGAGACTTCCGACCATCCGCTGGCCTTCCTGGTGAACGGCCCGCCGGAATTCGTCATCCCGCCGCATTTCCATGAGATCGACCAGTACCAGATCTTCGTCGGCGGCAGCGCCACCTTGGGCAAGCACAAGGTGATGCCGGGTTCCGTCCACTATGCCGATGCCTACACCCCCTACGGTCCGATCACGGCGACCGAGGACGGGTTCAACTACATCACGCTGAGGCCCCGCTCGATCATCGGCTATCACGAAATGCCGGGCGGCGGGCCGCTGCTCAAGCCGGTCAACGAGGCGCGGGGCCGGCGCGGCCGGATGCTGGTCGCGGATATCGAGCCGGGGCAGCGCCAGGGCTGCCAGGCCCTGTTCGAGGAGCCGGACGGCATCGCCGCCTATCGCCTCTCGGCCGGCCCGGGCGCGATGCTGCCGCAGCCGGATGTCGACCATGGCGGCGCCTATTACGTGGTGCTGGAGGGGGAGGTCACGGTGGCGGGCACATCCTATCCGCCGCGCTCCACCATCTGGGTCGGGCAGGGCGAGACGCCGCCGGCGATGACCGCCGGGGCCGAGGGCGCATCGGTCGCCTTCATGTCCTTCGCCCGGCCCGACTGACGCAATGGCGCTGGCCACCAGGCCGCTGACTGTCGGCGTCGAGCCAGGTGGCGTCGAGGTTTGCGGCGTCGATGCGACGCGGCCGATCCCGGACGTGGTCCGGCGGGCGCTTTACGCCCTGTTCATCCAGCACGGCATGCTGCTGTTCCGCGATGCCGGTGCCTCGGCCGAGGCGCATACGCGGATCGCCGAATGCTTTGGGGAACTGGAGCGGCACTCGATCAAGGAAAGCTGGGTCGAGGGCAACCCGCATCTGATCGATATTTCCTATATCCCGCCCCCGCCAGGGACCCAGTCGGTCACCCAGCCGATCTATGAGATCGGCGGGCGCAGGCTGGCGGGCTGGCTGCCCTGGCATACCGACCAGTGCTTCATGCCCAGGCTCAGCCGCGGCGGCGTGCTGCGCATGATCCAGGTCCCGCCGGACGGCGGCAGCACCGGCTTCCTCGACAAGATCGCGCTTTACGCCTCCCTGCCCGAGGACCTGAAGCGGCGGATCGAAAACCTCTCGGTCATCTACCGGTTCGAGCCGCGGGCGACCCTGCATAAATTCGGCAAGCCGGATGGCTTGAGGCTGATCGATACTTCGGCGGCGATGGATTCGATCCTCGACCGGCTGGAGCGCGACTTCCCGCCCTCGGTCCATCCGATGGTCTATGCCCAGGCCGAGACCGGCCGGAAGGTGCTCAACGTGTCGCCGGCCTACGCCGTCGGCATCGAAGGGATGGCGGCGGCGGAGGGCGATGCGTTGCTGGAGGAGGTCTTCACCCACTGCATCGCCTCGCCGTCCGCATACCGCCATCCGTGGCGGAACGGCGACATGGTCGCCTGGGATAATTGGCGCATTTTGCACAATGCCGAGGGCACCCCGGTCGATCATACTCGGCTCGTCCAGCGCATCAGCATCGCTGGCGATTACGGTCTGGGGCGTCTGGCGACGTAATCGCAGGCTTTAGCCACTGGAGGCTTCACTTTTCGGCACCATATCGATGTCGACGCGGCAAGCGTGGATGTCATGACATGCCACGTATGTGAATCTAGAACAATTCTAATCTAGAACAATTCTAAACTATCGGGTATATCTACCCTGTGAGTTTGGCGAAACACTGCACAATGGGAGGCAAAGATGGCAGATGATGGCAAGTGCCCGTTCTCGGGCCGGGCTCCGGCGCGCACGAACCGCGACTGGTGGCCCAATCAGCTGAACACTCAGATTCTCAACAAGTCCAACCCAATGGGCGAGGCGTTCGACTACGCCAAGGAATTCAAGACTCTGGACCTGAATGCCGTGATCCAGGACCTGCATGCCCTGATGACGGATTCGCAGGATTGGTGGCCGGCCGACTTCGGCCATTACGGCGGCCTGTTCATCCGCATGGCGTGGCACAGCGCGGGCACCTACCGCATCGCCGATGGCCGCGGCGGCGCCGGGCGCGGCCAGCAGCGTTTCGCGCCGCTCAACAGCTGGCCGGACAACGCGAACCTGGACAAGGCGCGCCGGCTGCTCTGGCCGATCAAGCAGAAATACGGCCGGAAGCTTTCCTGGGCCGACCTCTACATCCTGGCCGGCAACGTCGCGCTCGAATCTATGGGCTTCAAGACCTTCGGCTTCGCCGGCGGCCGCGCCGACACCTGGGAGCCGGAGGAGCTTTATTGGGGCCCCGAAAGCACCTGGCTGGGCGACGAGCGCTATAGCGGTGACCGCGAGCTGGCCAATCCGTTCGGCGCGGTGCAGATGGGCCTGATCTATGTCAATCCGGAAGGGCCGAACGGTAACCCGGACCCGGTCGCGGCGGCGCGCGACATCCGCGAGACCTTCGCCCGCATGGCGATGAACGACGAGGAAACCGTCGCGCTGATCGCCGGCGGTCACACCTTCGGCAAGACCCATGGCGCCGGCGATCCGTCGCTGATCGGCCCTGAGCCCGAGGGCGGCGCCATCGAGCAGCAGGGGCTGGGCTGGAAGAGCCGGTACGGCACCGGTATCGGCGCGGACGCCATCACCGGCGGCCCCGAGGTCACCTGGGTGCAGACGCCGACCCAATGGAGCAATGCCTTCTTCGAGAACCTGTTCAAATATGAATGGGAGCTGACCGCGAGCCCGGCCGGCGCCAAGCAGTGGAAGGCGAAGAACGCCCCCGCCGACATACCGGATGCCTACGACCCGTCGAAGACGCATATCCCGACCATGCTGACCACCGACCTGTCCCTGCGTTTGGACCCGGCCTATGAGGCGATCTCGCGGCGTTTCCATGAGCATCCGGATCAGTTCGCCGACGCCTTCGCCCGCGCCTGGTTCAAGCTGACCCATCGCGACATGGGCCCGATCCAGCGCTATCTCGGGCCGCTCGTGCCCAAGGAAACGCTGATCTGGCAGGACCCGATTCCGGCGGTCGACCATCCGCTGGTCGGCGAGCAGGACGTCGCTCAGCTGAAAGGCGAGATCCTCGCGTCCGGCCTGTCGGTTTCCGAGCTGGTCTCCACCGCCTGGGCCTCGGCCTCGACCTTCCGCGGCTCCGACAAGCGCGGCGGCGCCAACGGCGCGCGCATCCGGCTGGCGCCGCAGAAGGACTGGGAGGTGAACCAGCCTGCGCAGCTCAGGACGGTGCTGGACAAGCTTGAAGCCATCCAGGCGAAGTTCAACACCGGCGGCAAGAAAGTCTCGCTGGCCGACCTGATCGTGCTGGGCGGCGTCGCGGCGGTCGAGAAGGCGGCGAAGGATGCCGGCGTCACGGTGCAGGTCCCCTTCACCCCGGGCCGCATGGACGCGTCGCAGGCGCAGACCGACGCGCATTCCTTCGAGCCGCTCGAACCCCGCGCCGACGGCTTCCGCAACTATCTGGGCAGCCGGCAGGTCATGTCGCCGGAGGAGGCCCTGGTCGACCGGGCGCAGTTGCTGAAGCTCAGCGGGCCGGAGATGACGGTGTTGGTCGGCGGCCTGCGTGTGCTGGGCGCCAATGCCGGGCAGTCCCGGCACGGCGTCTTCACTGGCAGGCCGGGCACGCTGACGAACGACTTCTTCGTCAACCTGCTCGACATGCGCACGGAATGGCAGCCCGCCGGAACCGAGGGCGTGTATGAGGGCCGCGACCGGACGACCAAGGCCCCGAAATGGACCGGCACGCGTGTCGATCTGATCTTCGGCTCGCACGCCCAGCTGCGCGCCTTCGCCGAGGTCTACGGTTCGGCCGACGCCAAGGAGAAGTTCGCGAACGACTTCGCCGCCGCCTGGACCAAGGTGATGAACCTGGACCGGTACGATCTGGTCTAACCTTCGCCGTCATTGCGAGCGGAGCGAAGCAATCCAGAGTCGTTAGCCCAATAGCTGGGCTTCTGACTCCTGGATTGCTTTGTCGCTTCGTTCCTCGCAATGACGAGGAAAACTAAAGCTCATCCACATATTTGTCGGTGCCCGGCACGGTCGGGATGAACGGCCCAGCATAGATGACCTTGCCCAGGCCCGAGGCCGCCAGGTCGCGGGCCAAGGCGGTGAACCGGTCAGACCAGCCGGTCTTTGGGTCAGCCTCCAGGAACGACAGCAGCAGATAGCGGGAGGCCAATTCCTGCGGGTCCGGACGCGGTACGTAGGACGGGGCGTCGTCGGGCAGGGCCTGGGGCCTCAGGCACAGGGTCTGCGCAATCGGTGATCCGGCCATCTGGCGCGCCAGGTAATCCTTCAGCCATGCGGACTGCTCGGTGTCGGTGTGGCCCGCCGTACGCTCGATCATCGTTACCCCAAAGCCGGGATAATGATGCTCCAGCGCCAGCTCGGGCGGCACGCCGTCAGGGTCGCGGAAGGCGCCCCAGTCATAGCGGTAGAAGGCGGTCGAGATATTGTGGCGAACCGGCTGCATCCGGTCCTGCTTGTGCAGCTGCAGCACCTGGTCGACCGACCAGCGCAGGGTCCGCTCATAGGTCCCGTCCAGGATCCAGTAGGTGACGAGGTAGGAGCCCCTGGAGATATCGGGCGTCACCGGCGTCTCGGCCGGAAAGCGCAGCGCCTTGAGCGGCCTTGTCGCAACCCAGCGGCGGCCGGAGAAGTAATTCTCCCCCATCATGCAGCCGGCATAGAAATGGTCGCGCTCATACCAGCGATGGAAAGCCTGTGCTTCGCCGGGGCCGGACCCGGGCTCGACGATCGAGAACAGCACGCTGCCGAGCTTGATCTCCGGAATTTCGTCCATGGTGTCCTTCCCTGGTGCGCAGTTTCGCGACTACTGCCAATCAACTCACAAAACCGTCATGGCCGGGCTTGACCCGGCCATGACGGTAAAGGAGAGGTGCGTCTCAAACTAACCAGCCTCGCCCGGATAACCGCCGCCGCCGTGCTCTTCGTTGAGGCGGGCATAGTCGATGGCGAAACCCGAACGCGGGATCGCATCGACGAAGACCACCTGCCGCGGCTTCTTGTAGGAGGCGATGCGCACCCGGCAATGCTCGACGATGTCGGCCTCGGTCGCGGCCTGATCCGGCTTCAGCACGACGATCGCCTTCACGCTCTGCACCCAGGTCGGGTCGGGCGTGCCGATGACGCCAACATCCTTCACCGCCGGGTGCTGGCGGATGCAGGCCTCGACCTCCGCCGGATAGATGTTTTCGGCGGCGGATTTGATGAGCTGCCCTTTGGGGCCGATG
>CAZNNJ010000212.1:0-8254 GCA_964574305.1 uncultured Rhodospirillales bacterium
GGGGTCGCGTGCACCTCCACCACGATGTTGGGAAGACCGAGATCGCCAATCGAGCGATCGGTATCGCCGCCTCCGCGCACCATTCCCAGAATACGCCCCGGCTGCTCCGCCGGTTTGAGCGGGCTCGAGCGATCGCCCAGCACGGGCAGCCCCGGGCCGGTGCGCGGCTCGCGCCCGCCGCCCGCATTGCCCGGGTCCCTCCGGCCGCACGATGCCCGCCGGCCGTTTCCCCGCCGATCGTCATCCGCTCGATGCCGAATTCCTCCTTGGATGTATCCAGCACCCAGCGGGCGGCGGTCTCGCAATCGTCGATGCAGTCGGTGAAGGCGAAAGCCGGAATCAGCCGATACTCCACCGACACCACGGCGACATGGATGCCGAGCGCCAGCCGCGCATTCATCGCATCGTCCATCCGCGCGTCGCCGATGGTCCAGCCGCCGCCATGGATATGGACATGGACGCCGTGAAGCGGCCCCGGCGGGCGCAGGATGCGGACCCGCGCCTTACGCCCCAGCGCACTGACGGTGCGATCCTCGGTTGTCACGCCGGCCTTGGCGGCCAGGTCGGGCCCAAAGCGGTTGGCGAGCGCGATCAGGCCCTGGACCAGGTTGCGGTGAAGCGCGCTCTGAAGCCTCAGCCGCGGCATGCGGGCGAGGAAATCATTGGCCTTGCGGGTTGCGGCGAGATCGGCGGCGTCGAAAGCAATCGGCATCGGTCTCCTCCCCTTATTGCTGTGCGCGCCGGAACGGCCAGTCGGTGACCTCGCCGGCATAAAGCGCCCACCAGACCAGCACCGGCTGCAGCAGCAGGCGCGGGCCATGATAGAGCCATGGATTGGCGAGGCCGAACACCGGGGGGCCGTTAATTGCGTGCTTGATGTTCACCGGAAAGACGCAGACGGCATAGATGCCGAGCATCAGCCCGGCCAGCCAGCGGGTGCGCGGGATAACGAGGCCGGCGGCGCCGGCAAGTTCGCAGGCGCCGGTGAAAAGGACGACCTGGGTGGGCGCCGGCACCCAGTCGGGCATCACCGGCAGGAAGACGGACGGCATCGACAGATGGATCGCGCCGGCGACGGCATAGATCGCCGCCAATATCCACCGCATCGCTGCCTGCATGGGATTCCCGGCCCTTTGATGGAGCGGAACAGCGGACGCCGTCCCGCTCACACCATTAGGGCCTAAAGCAGAGTCGCGTCGAGCGTGATCTCGGCCTTGAGCAGCTTGGACACCGGGCAGCCTTTCTCGGCATTGCCGGCCAGCTCGTCGAATTTGGCCTTGTCGATGCCTGGAATCCTGGCCTTCAAGGTCAGGGCCGACTTGGTGATGGTGAAGCCCGAGCTGTCCTGCACCAGCGAAATCGCCGATTCGGTCTCGAGCTCGTCCGGGGTGAAGCCGGCGCCCTGGAGCTGGAAGGCCAGCGCCATGGTGAAGCAGCCGGCATGGGCCGCGGCGATCAGCTCCTCCGGGTTGGTCCCGGGCTCGGATTCGAAGCGCGTCTTGAAGCTGTAGGGCGTGTGCGACAGCACGCCTGAGTCGCTCGTCAGATCGCCGGTCCCGTCCCGGCCGGTCCCACGCCAAACCGCCTTTGCCTTACGGATCATCCTGATTCTCCTGTCAAATGGGATCGGTGGAGACTACCGGCTCCATATGACGAGCGATTGTACGGAAGACGCCCTTAATGCCACTTCCGCGTGGTCGGCAGGACGATCTTGATCTGGAGGCCGGTCGGCTTGAGGTTGGCGGCTGTCACCGTGCCGCGCAGCGCCTCGATGTTGCGGCGCACGATCCACAGGCCCAACCCCGCATGCGGCAGCGCGGTATTCTCGTCGTCCTCGTGATGCGGCACGGGGCGCAGCGAGAAATAGCGGTCGAAGATGCGGTCGATCTTCTTGGGGTCGATCCCCGGCCCCTGATCGTCGATCCTGAGTTCGCACACCTGGGACGATTTCGTCAGCGAGACGGTGATAACCCCGTTCTCGGGCGAGAAGCTGATCGCATTATCGAGGATGTTCTCGAAGGCGACGTCCAGCACCTGGGTGCTGCCGACGACGGACACCTTATCCTCCAGATTCTGGACCAGCTTGATCCGCCGTTCGGCCAGCACATCCTGGAAGCGTGCGGCGACATCCTTCGCCACCTCGGCAAGGTCGATGCGCTGGCGCGGCGCCTCGATCAGGTCGGCAGTAACATTATCGAGCTGCTGGGAGGCAGAAATCAGCGCCTTCAGCCGGTCGATCGAACCGCCGATGATCTCAAGCGCGCGGTGCGCCCTTGCATCGTCGGGGTTGAGGCTGCGGCGCACCATCTCGAGCGACGCCTCGACGGTCGCGACAGGCGCCTTGAAGGAATGGGCGTTGTCCTCGGCCGACTGGCGGATGTCGCGCGCGACATTCTGCAGGTCCGTTGCCAGCGCATCGAAATCGGCCGCGACGCTGCCGAGCTCGGGCGCGATGTCCTGCGAGGCGAAGGAGAGATGCCGGGTACGGCCCTGGCGGATATCGGCGGCGACGCGGCGGAAATGGCCGAGGCTGCGGGTAACGCCGGCGACGACCAGCATCGCCATCAGCGCGGCGGAGATATAGAAGCTTACGGCGATCTTGGTTTCGGGCGTCTTCCATAGCGGCCGGTCGACCGCGGTGTAGAGGAACTCGGCGGTGGTATGCGACGACACCAGGATCCAGCAGCCCCAGCGGGTCCGTAGGGGCACCAGCGAACTCATGATCTGGTCGCTGCCACCGGGCCGCTGATACTGGACGTCGATCGGCGCGTCGGCGTCGCAGCTCTTGGACAGCCGGTCGAGAATGCCGTGCTCGTCGAGGCTGGTGAGCTCGGCATTGATCTGGTCGGCCTGCACCGGCGAGGACGACGCTACATAATAGAAATGCCCGACCGCGCCCTTGGCCGGCTTCAGCATCAGCTGCAGCTTGGTCCCGTCGCTGTCATACTTGGCGAGCTGCTCGCCAAGCTCGCTGCCCGGCATCCGGTCCGACCGGTCCAGGACGGGCTTGAGGCCCTGCGCGACCAGCCAGCTTTGATGGCGCAGGCTGGCGGTGACAAGGTCCCTGAGGCGCGCGTCGGATTTTTCGAACTGATTATAGACCAGGAACGGCAGGGCGACGAAGATTGCGACCAGGACTGCGAATTTCAGCGTCAGCGACGACGCCGTCCGCCGCAGCAGGCGAAAGATGTTATGCGGCTCCGGACGGAGCTCCACGCCAGCGGTATCCGAAGGCTGGATAATTTTCGATGTCGCAGAACTGGTCGTCGAGCGCGCGGAACTTATTGCGGATGCGTTTGATGGAGGAGCGTACATTGGTTCGGAACCCCTCTTCGCCACTGCCCGCCACGAACCCGGTATAGCGGACGCTGTCATAGACGGAACGATAGGTGACGTATTCCCCTGCACGGGATGCGAGCAGGAAAACGATCTTGAACTCGGTGAGCGTGAGCTCGACATCGACCCCACCCCAATAGGCCCGGGCATTGTCGACATTGAGGGTGAGCTGGCCGCAGACCAGCGGCTCGGAAGCGACGGCCGCGACGGCATCGGTCTGCGGCTGGGCGCGATAGGCCTGAACGATCAGGCGCAGGCGCTTGGCCAGGATCGCGGTCCCGCGCGCCTTGTCCACGAAGTCAACTGCGCCGAGATCGAGCGCGGCATATTCCGACGCAACTGCCGGCATGCCGGTCAGGAAAACCACCGGCAGATGGATGCCGCGCTCATGCAGCAGCGGCAGGAGATCGATTCCGAGCCCGCTCTGCAGCTTCCAGTCCAGCACGATCACCTCGGCGGCCGCGCCCGATTCCAGGTGCGCCAACATCGGCTCGCCAGAGGAGAAGGCGGTAACGGCAAAGCCCAGATAGTCGAGCTCGGTGGCGATCGCCTCGCGGTAGAAGTCATCGTCATCGACCAGGATCGCCCGAATCGCCTCAGGCCCGGATTCACCCCGCCCCATGAAATTACTTGGAGAGAGGTTTTGCTGGAAGCCGGGAAGAGAATTCGGCGACGCAAGTCTGTTGCCGCTTCGCGGATCCGTCATCACTATTTACCTCGTAATTAAGAACATGGAACTGCTTGGTTTCGACTTCGGGGTAGAGGGTCACGTTCATCGTGCACTTCTTGGCCCGGTAGACCCACTGCTTGGTCGGCGCGCGGTCTTCCTGAACAGCCGGTGTGCCGAAGACCGTCTTGATCTCCGATTCGTTCCACCCGATCAACTCATCGATCTGCGGTTGCGGCGCAACCGCCGCCGGCGCCTTGGGTTTTTTCGGGTGCGGCGGCACGGCCTCGGGCGCCATCGCCACGGCCGTCGCAACGGATGCGTTCGTCCGCACAGCGCCGTCCTGGTCGGTCTTACCCGAATGGCAACCTGCGGCGACGCCTGCGAGAAATAGTAACGAGAATCGATAACGCACGGTTTGCACGACCGATATAAACCTTTCCCTCTATTAACCCGGCCCTGTCGCCGCCTGAAGGCCGCAAAACACCGCAGGTCCCGTCAAGGCCCGAACGGCCTTGCATTCCCCACGATGCCTCCCGAAAACAACAGCGACTTGACGCTAGAGAAATCCCTCAGGCCTATTTAACGGTACATCCTTGGATGTTATCCGCTTTTACGCGTATTTCCCACGGGTTTTTGTGCGCTGCGGCATTTATGTGGCCATTAATAGCGCGCAATCACAGCTTTGTCACATTTTCAATTAACGTAACAGCAAAAAAATTATTCCATTCGATTAACATTCTAAATTTATAAAATTATCACTAATTTCGAGCATTGCTTAGACCCCGTATTTAACAGCACATTCTCTGTCTGGACAGAAGTCATAACGCCCCATGCAAATGAAACGCCACATTCAAAAAAGTTCCCTCTGACATACGGTATATTATTTTTTGCCAGTCCCCGCGGCCATTGAGGCCTTTTTACAAACACAGAACGGACACACTTCGAAGACTGGCTCTCTTGTTAATATTGCATCGTGTAGACGACCGCGTGCCCTGGCCAACGAGCGCAGGACCGCGGTCGTCTCAGTTTTCACCTCATGTAAGCGAAGGGGTCATCGATGCAGTCAGCCAGCCATGCCAATCAGTTTCGCGGGCAAGCCTTCACCGGCTATGCAGCAGGCTATGGCGCATCGCCCGGTCATCACTGGTCGCGTTTGCATGCCGCCGCAGTCGATCGCAGCCTGGTGGAGCGTGCCCGCAATGTCGATATCGCACCAGCGAAGCAGGCCACCAAGCGGGCGTTCGACTTGGTCTTCAGCGTCCTGCTGATCGCCGCCCTGTCGCCGTTCCTGCTGCTGATCGCCTATCTCGCATCGCGGGACGGCGGGCCGGCCCTGTTCGGACACCGGCGCCTGGGCGCCGACGGCAAGAGCTTTACCTGCTGGAAGTTCCGCACGATGGTGCCGAACGCCAAAAAGGTGCTGGAAGATCTGCTGGCGCGGGACCCCGAGGCCCGCGCCGAGTGGGACGAGACCTGCAAGCTGAAGAACGACCCGCGCATCACCCGGGTCGGCGGGTTCCTGCGCACCACCAGCCTGGATGAGCTACCGCAGCTGTTCAACGTGCTGAAGGGCGAGATGAGCCTGGTCGGCCCCAGGCCGATCGTGACCGACGAAGTCCGACGCTATGGCGCCGCCTTCCACGACTATACGCGCTGCCGCCCCGGCATCACCGGCGTCTGGCAAGTCAGCGGGCGCAACGATGTCGATTACGGCGGCCGGGTGCGCATGGACAAGAACTATGCCCACAGCTGGTCGCTCGGCACCGACATCAAGCTGTTGTGGAAGACCGTCTTCGTCGTGCTCCTCAGGAGGGGAGCCTACTGAGGACGCTCCGGCCCCAACAAAACCGGTAACCCCGCAAGAACAACGGATAGACGGCCATGACCCGCATCTTCTCGATCCTCGCCACCTGTGCCAGCCTGGTGCTGGCAGGGGCGAACCTCACTGCCTGCTCCAGCACCAATACCAGCGCGATGCAGCCGCTTCCCGCGGTGCCGGCGCCCGCCACAGGCGCGCCGGCGGCGAGCCTGGCACCCTACAAGGTCCAGGTCGGCGACGTGCTGGACGTCAAGCTGTTCCAGAACCCGGAGCTGAACGACGAGGTCACCGTCCGGCCGGACGGGATGATCTCGACCGCGCTGGCGGAAGATGTGCCGGCTTATAATCATACGCCGGCGGAAATCTCCGCCGACCTGCGCGACCGTTACAAGTCGAACCTGACCCACCCGCAGATCGCGGTCGTCGTCCATACCTTCGCGCCCAACCGGGTCTATGTCGGCGGCGAGGTCAACAATCCCGGCGAATTCATCACCGTGGGCCCGAACCTGACGGTCAGCCAGGCGGTTGCCAGGGCCGGAGGCGTGAAGCTCAGCGCCGACCGCGATCGGCTGTTCGTGATCCGGCGCGGGCAGAACGACGTGCCGCAGTCCTTCGCCGTCGACTACATGGCAGTCATCGAAGGCAAGAAGCCGGAGGACGATGCAAGGCTGGCGCAATATGACGTGGTCTATGTGCCGCGCACCGGCATCTACGACGTCTGGGTCTATTGGAACCAGTTCGTCCAGCAATTCGTGCCGGTCAGCTGGGGCTTCTCCTACAACGTCAACCCCGTGGTCAACAACGCGACCGGCCACTGAAAGGCAGCCGATGAACCCGCAATGGATGCCCTATAGCCTGCTGACCACACTGTTCCGGCACAGGCGCGCCGTGCTCGGCGTCTTCTTCGGCGTGCTCTTTGCCGGGCTGGCCTATCTGCTGATCGCCGAGCCGAAATACCAGTCGGAGGCACAGCTCATCGTCCGGTTCGGCGACCGGTCGATCCCGGAGCTGTCGCGCCAGCCGGTGACCGAGATGTCGCAGTCGGACCGGCATGAGATCGTCGAGGCCCATGCCGCCATGCTGAGCAGCCACGACCTGGCGCAGAAGACGATCGAGGCCTTCGGGCTCGATACCGTCTATCCCGACATCGTGGAGGACCCGCCGAGCCGCTGGACGCCGATGGACGAGGCGGTCAAGCGCTTCATGGACAAGCTGTCGGTCGATGTCGGCACCCAGGACAACATCATCGACATCACCTATCTGCATCCCGACAAGAAGCTGTCGCACGACATTCTGCAGAAGCTGATCGATCTCTATGTCGCCCAGCAGACCCAGATCTATCAGAACCCGCAGAGCGGCTTCATGGCGTCCGAGGTCAAGACGGCCGGCGAACGGCTGACCAAGGCCCAGGACGGGCTGGAGCAGTTCAAGCAGCAGTGGCGTATCTCCGACTACGACCAGGAGGTGCAGGACCTGCTGCAGCAGCGCGGCGACGTCGACACGGCATTGCGCACCGCCCAGGCCAACCTGGACCAGGCGATCCATCGCCAGACGGAAATCGAGGGTCTGATCAAGACCGTTCCGGCAACCCAGCCGGAGCCGGCGGGCGGCGAGAAATACCGCTCGGTCGACGACGCCGAATCGCGCCTGGCCGACCTGCGGGCCAAGCAGAGCCAGATGCTGGCGACCTATTCGCCCAACAGCCCGGCGATGGCATCGCTGAATGCCGGGATCGCGACGGCGGAGGCCGACCTCAAGAACCGGCGCGGCGAAGTCAACGGCCGGTCGGCCAGCAACGTCAACACCGTCTACCAGACCCTGCAGACCGACCTGCTGCGCACCACCGCCGACGCGAAGAGCAATGCCGAGCCGGTGCGGGTGCTGACCGAACAGATCAACGGGATCGACCAGCGGCTTGGGGAGCTTCGCCAGAATCGCGGCAAGTTCAACGACCTGCAGCGCGAGCAGCAGATCGCCGAGGACACCTACAAGTCGCTGTCGACCCAGTATGAGGATGCGCGGGTCAAGGACAGCCTGAACAAGCAGCGCATCTCGCCGGCGGCGCTGATCAGCCAACCGACCTATCCCTATAAGACGGCGCGCCCGCGCAAGCTGATCACCGTGCTGGCCTGCCTGTTCGGCGGGGCCATCCTGGCGGTCGGCACCGCTTTGTTCCTCGAAGCCAAGGACGACCGTTTCACCACCGCGGAGCAGGTGATGCTGATGCTCGACGTCCCCGTCCTGGCCAGTTTCGAGCGCTATCAGCAGCCCACCGTCCGGGGGCTGCTCACCTATGGAGGTTCGCAATGAGGAATGCGACATTCGCGGTCGGCGAAATCGCCGAGCATAGTTTCGTCTCAGCCGGACGGACGATCCGCGAAATCGAATTCACACCGCCGGAAGGCCTGCCGGTCGCCGACCTCGTCGAG